>NZ_JAAGPK010000097.1:0-32438 GCF_017104685.1 Burkholderia sp. Tr-20355
CGCATCCCCGTGCGCACCGGCACCGCGCCCGTCACGCGGCCGAGCGGCGCGCCGGCCGTCACGAAGCGGATCGCGCGCCGCATGTAGAACACGCCGTCGGTCGCGCTCGAGATCGTCGTGATCGCATCGGTCAGCGGATCGACGATGTCGAACAGCGGCTCGCCCGCGCGGATCGTCGCGCCGATCGCCGCACGATGCACGAGGATCCCGCTGACCGGCGCGTAGAACTGTTCGCTGCCCGCGAGCGGCGTGGCGGGCGCGGCCAGCGGCGGCAACGGCGTGCGTTCGCCGTGCACCGCGCCACGCCAGACGAGATAGTCGACGAGCGCGTCGGCATCGCGTTGCGCGTATTCATACGTCACGTCGCGCTGGCCGCGGCACTCGACCGTCACGGCCACCGTGCCGGCCGCCATCGGCGTGCCTTCCGGCAGATGCTGGCGCAACCGCGCCCACAGCAGGTGATGCGCATCGTCGAACGCCTGTCCGCCCGAATCCTCGGCGAGCAGCGACGCCTCCGCCCCGAGATAACGCGCCAGCGGCTCGATCTCCGGCCATGCGGTGTCGCTCGTGTACACGTGCATCACCGCTTCGAGCGAACAATGCAGGTCGATCACGACCTCGGCGTCGTGCGACAGCTTCAGCAGCGCAAGCTGCAACGCGTCGAATTCGGTACGCGGTTCGACGGCGTCGAGCGCCGCGCCGACGCATTCGCGCACGATCGCGCGATTGCGCACGCCGTCGTCGCCGAGGCGGTCGCGCGCTTGCGCGGCGATCTCCGCGAGCGGCATGAAGCCGCGATTGAAGTTGCGGCCGCTCGCCAGGTCGAACCGGCCGATGAACTGCCCGAGCAGATGATGATTGAGGCCGACCGGGTTCGACACCGGCACGAGCACGATCTCGGCCGCGAGCCGGCCGTCGGCATCGAGCTGCGCGAGGCGCTGCTTCAGCATGAACGCCGCGAGCATCGCGGGCGTCTCGTCCGCGTGCAGCGCGGCCTGCAGGTAGATCTTGCGGCCGGTGTCGGCCGGCCCGAAATGAAAGCTCGTCAGCGTGCGCTGCGTGCCGATCGACGGCGACAGGAGCGGCGTGGTGCGAATCTGCATCGATGGTCTCGAACGGATGAAAACGGGGGCATCGGAGGGATCGTGGCAACGGGCCTGCGCGGCGCTCAGTCGCCGTACGGGTTGAAATCGAAGTACTGCTTCGCGATCCGGTCGTAGGTGCCGTCCTTCAGCATCGACGCGATCGCGCCGTCGATCGACGCCTTCAGCGCCGTATCGGCTTGCCGCATGCCGATGCCGACGCCGCGATCGCCCATGTCGAGCGGCGCGCCGACGAACGCGAAGCCCTTGCCGCGCGGCTGGCGCAGGAACCCGTAATCGGCCTCCACCGTGCCGAGCAGCGCCGCGTCGAGACGGCCGTTCACGAGATCGGCGAACACGTCGTCCTGGCTCTTGTACGGCACCACGCTCACGCCGGCCGTCGCCCAGTGCGCGAGCGCCCACGATTCGAACTGGGTGCCCGACTGCACGCCGACGCGCTTGCCCGCCAGCGACGCGGCCGTGCCGCCGAGCCCGAGGCCCGGCCGCGCGACGAGCCGCGACTTGAAGCGGAACAGCTTCGACGAGAACAGGATCTGCTTCTCGCGCTTCGCCGTGATCGCCATCGACGACAGGATCGCGTCGATCTTGCGCGCCTGCAGCGCCGGGATCATCCCGGAGAATTCGAGTTCGACCCACTGGCAGCGCAACTGCGCGCGGCGGCAGATCTCGTTGCCGAGATCGACGTCGAAGCCCTTCAGGCTGCCGTCGGGCGCCTTCGCATCCATCGGCGGATAGGTCGGATCGATGCCGAGCCGCACGACGTGCGCGTCGAGCGCGGACGCGGACGTGGCGGCCAGGCCGACGCACAGGGAAACGAGCGGGACGAGGAAACGTTTCATGGTCGACGGAGGGCAGGAAGAGAAACAAGCGGCATCAGCCGGACTGCCTGCGATCGTAGGCGGCACGGGCCGCCGCCGGAACCATCGCCTGCCTTATCATGATCGGTATTTCCGATCACCGGCCTCGCGCGCATCCATGGCGTTCACGCTGTCCCAGCTCCGCATCTTCCAGGCCGTCGTCGAGCACGGCAGCCTGCGCGCCGCCGCACGCGCGCTCGATCTCGCGCAAAGCGGCGTCACGCAACAGCTGCAGAGCCTCGAGGCCACGCTCGGCGCGACGCTGTTCACGCGCACCAATCGCGGCATCGTGCCGACGGCCGTCGGCCAGCGCCTGCTCGCGCGCTCCGGCGCGATCCTCGGTGAATGCGAACAGGTCGAACGGGAAATCCGCCAGTTGAGCGGCGCGTACGAAGGCACCGTCACGCTCGGGCTCGCGACCGAGCCGCTGATCGACGCGTTCGCGCCGGTGCTGAGCGCGTTTCGCGCGCGCTTCGACAAGGTCGACGTGCACCTGCGCAGCGGCACGTCGCGGATGATGGTCGGCTGGTTGCGGGAAAGCGCGGTCGATTTCGCGATCGCGCTGGTCGCGAAGCAGACCGACACGACCGATCTCGCGGTGACGCCGCTGCGTGCGTCGGCGCCGGTGGTCGTCTGCCGCCGCGGGCATCCGGCGATGCACGCGCAATCGCTCGCCGAGCTGGCCGGCTACCCGTGGGTGTCCACGCGCTCGCCGAACCTGAGCGCCGACCCGGTCGTGAACCGCCTGCTCGCGTACTTCGACGCGCACGGCCAGCCGCCGCCGAAGGTGCTCGCCACCGTCGAAGGGATGTTCGAGACGCTGCAGATCGTCACGCAGACCGACTCCCTCGCGCTCGAAACCGAAGCGATCACGCGGCACGGGCCGTTCGCCGGCGCACTCGCGAAAGTGCCCGTGTGCGAGCAGGCCGAAGCGCAGGACATCTGCCTGCTGCAGCGCGCGGCCGTGCCGCTGACGCCGGCCGCGCAGGAACTCGCGGCGATGCTCGCGTCGTACCTGAGGATGGTGCGCGGGCGGTAAGCGCGCGGCACCGCCCCGCCGCCCGCGTCGCGCGTCAGTCCAGCGACTCCCCGGCCGTCTCGCGCAGCATCGCGACCGCGATTAGCGACAGCACCACGCACGCGGCCACGTAGCCGGCCGGCGCGAGCTTGCTGCCGGTCGTCTTCACAAGCCAGGTCGCGATCAGCTGCGCGGTGCCGCCGAAGATCGTCACCGCGAGCGCATACGCGATCGAGATGCCGGTCGCGCGCACGTGGCGCGGCAGCGATTCGCACATCAAGGCCATTTCCGACGCCGAGCCGAGCGAATAGAACAGCAGCATCAGCGCGGTCAGCGGCAGGATCACCGACAGCGTCGGGTGATGGTTCATCAGCCAGAACGCCGGGAACAGCAGCACGACCAGCACGCCGCGGCCGACGAAGATCGGCAGGCGCCGGCTGCCGAGCCGGTCCGACAGCCAGCCGAACAGCGGGCACGTGACCAGCATCACGCAGCCCGACGCGACGCCGACGAACATCGACAGCTTCATCGGCAGGCCGAGCGTGTGGATCGCGTAGGTCGGCATGTAGAACGTCAGGATGTAGGTCGACACCGTGCCGCCCATCACCGTGAGCATCAGCAGCAGCACGGTGCGCGCGTGCTTCGAGAACAGCGCGTGCAGCACGCCGCGCTCGATTCCGTGATGACGGTCGCCGGGCGCGTCGTCCGCGAGCCGGCGGCGCAGGTACATGCCGACCGGCGCGATCAGCACGCCGACGAGGAACGGCAGCCGCCAGCCCCAGCTTTCCAGCGCGTCCTTCGTCATCGTGTTCGACAGCAGCGCCGCGAAGCCCGAGCCCATCAGCGCGGCGCCGCCCTGCGTCGCCAGCTGCCAGCTCGCGCGGAACGCTCGGCGCGACGTGCCGCCGTGTTCGAGCAGCGTCGTGGTCGCCGCGCCGAATTCGCCGCCCTGCGAGAAGCCCTGCAGCAGCCGCGCGAACACGACGAGCAGCGGCGCGGCCACGCCGACCTGCGCATAGGTCGGCGCGATCGCGATCAGGCCGGTGCCGAGCGCCATCAGCATGATCGTCAGGTTCAGCGCCGCCTTGCGCCCCTTGCGGTCCGCATGGATGCCGAGCACGATGCTGCCGAGCGGCCGCGTGAAGAAGCCGGCCGCGAACGTCGCGACCGACAGCAGCAGCGACGTGGTCGAGTCGCTCGACGGGAAGAACAGCTTGCCGATCAGCACCGCGAAGAAGCCGTACACGGTGAAATCGAAGAACTCCAGCCAGTTGCCGATCACGGCCGCGGCGATCGCGCCGCGCCGCGCGACGGCACGCGCGCCGGGCATGCCGGTTTCGGCGGTCCCCGCCGATGCGGGGTGCAGCGCGAGGTGGTCTTTCTGCATCGTTGTCGCCTCTTCTCAATGCGGCCGGAAGCGCCGGCCGCGCGCCGCTGCGATCACTGCCCGAGGTAACGCTCGACGAGACGCGTCCAGTACGCCGCACCGATCGGCAGGTTTCGGTCGTTGAAGTCGTACTTCGGGTTGTGCACCATGCAGCCGTCCTCGCCTTCGCCGTTGCCGAGCCGCACGAACGAGCCCGGCCGCCGCTGCAGCATGAACGCGAAATCCTCGCTGCCCATCAGCAGGTCGGTCTGCTCGACCACCTGCGCGTCACCGACCAGTTCGCGCGCGACCCGCGCGGCGAAATCCGTTTCGGCATCCGTATTGACGACGACCGGGTAGCCTTCGATGTACTCGACATTGGCCGTCGCGCCGTAGCTCGCGGCCTGCGTTTCGGCCAGCTCGGTGATGCGGCGCTTGAGCAGCGCGCGGACATCGGGGCTGAACGAGCGCACGCTGAGTTCGAGGCGCGCGCCGTTCGGGATCACGTTGTTCGCAGTGCCGGCGTGCATCGAGCCGACCGTGACGACCGCCGGCTGCGCCGGGTCGACGTTGCGCGCGACGATCGTCTGCAGCGCCATCACGATGCTCGCCGCGACGACCACCGGGTCGACCGTCAGGTGCGGCCGCGCCGCGTGGCCGCCGACGCCCTCGATCGTGATGATCGCCTTGTCGCCGGCCGACATGAACGGGCCGCGCCGCGTGAGGAACACGCCGGGCGCCGCGCCCGGATGGTTGTGCATGCCGAACACGGCGTCGCACGGGAAGCGCTCGAACAGGCCGTCGTCGATCATCTTCTTCGCGCCGCTGTCGACGCCGTGCTCTTCCGCCGGCTGGAAATACAGGTGCACGGTGCCCGAGAAGTTGCGCGTCTTCGCGAGATGCTGCGCGGCGCCGAGCAGCATCGTCGTGTGGCCGTCGTGGCCGCAGGCGTGCATCTTGCCGTGCGTGCCGCTCGCATACGGCAGGCCGGTCGCCTCGACGATCGGCAGCGCATCCATGTCGGCGCGAATGCCGATGCTGCGCGTCCCGTCGCCCACGCGCAGCGTGCCGACCACCCCCGTCTTGCCGACTCCGCGCGTCACCTGCCAGCCCCATTGCTCGAGCTTGTCCGCGACGAGCGCGGCCGTGTCGTGCTCTTCGTACGCCAGTTCGGGATGGTGATGGATGTGGTGACGGATCTCGCGCAGCCCGCCGGCGGCGGGCATCAGATCCTCGATTTCGGTGAATCGGGTATCGGTGGTCATCAAGAGGGCTCCTGCTGATGTCAGCGTGTCAGCCGCATGCGGGGGCCGCGTGCGGGAAAGCGAGCCACTATATCGAGCCGATATCGATTCAATAAGATGCGGAATTTTTCACCGCGATAAGATTTGTTGATCAGGGTTAATACGGGCATGGGCCCGGCCGTCCTCTCCCCCCGTCACCGGCACAACCTCCATGCCGCACGATGCGAACAGCCGGGCAGCCCCCCGCGGCATCGCTCAGTCGACCGCCTTCAGCGCATCGAGCCCGTCGGGCAGCCTGGCATCCGGAAACATCGTCGACAGCGTCGCATCGCGCCACCGCGCCGCCTCTTCCGCGCGCTGCGTTTCCGCCTGCTCGCACACGTACAGCGCATCGCCGCCGAGCAGCAGACGCAGCGGCACATCGTCGCGGCGCGACAACTCGACGATCAGCGCCGCGATCCGCGCGGGGTCGCCGACCTCGTGGCCGCCATACGTGCCGAGCAACTCGAGAATCCTCCCGACCGACGGCTGGTAATCGGGCAGCAGCTCGTCGATGTCGCGCTTCGCCTGCGCGGCCCATTCGGTACGCATCCCGCCCGGTTCGAGCGTGCACACGCGCACGCCGAACGGCGCGACTTCCTTCGCGAGCACGTCGCTGAACCCGCCGACCGCCCACTTCGCGGCCTGGTACGCGGACAACCCGGGCGTCGACGTGCGCCCGCCGACCGACGACACCTGGAAGATGTGCCCCGCACGCTGCGCACGCAGCGTCGGCAGCACGGCGCGCGTCAGGTTGATCACGCCGAACAGGTTCGTTTCGATCTGATCGCGGAAGTCGTCGGTGCCCATCTGCTCGAATGGCGCCGTATGGCCGTAACCCGCGTTGTTCACCAGCACGTCGATACGGCCGAACGCCGCCTGTGCGGCCGCGACGGCCTGCGCGGCCGCCGCTTCGTCGGTGACGTCGAGTGCGACCGTCAGCAGCCGGTCGCCGTACCGCTCGGCCAGATCGGCCAGCCGCGCCGGATCGCGGGCGCCGGCCACCAGCCGGTCGCCCGCCGCGAGCACCGCTTCCGAAATCGCTCGCCCCAGGCCGCGCGCGGCCCCCGTTACCAACCAGACTTTCGACATGTTCCACTCCTTGATCGTGGTGAAATCACAAAAATGAATGATTACTCACTCATTAATAAGGGCGACGATTCGGTCCTTCATGACCTGCATCACCCTGCCCGAAACGCACCGCCGGCCGCCGCCGCGACACGCGCAACCGCACGCGCCGCCACGACGGCAATCCTTCACTCACACCGCGTGCAGCACGGCCCACAACGCACGAAACCCGGCTTCCCGATAGGCATCCGCCCGTGCCGGATCGCGCGCGATCGACTCCATCGCCGTTTCCGCGATCGACGTAAACAATGCCGCGCAGAACGCATGCGCTTCGTCGCGGTTCAACGCGCCCGACGCGGCAACCTGCTCGCGCAGCAGCGTGCTGATTCCGCCGAAGCCTTCGGCGCCGGCCGCGCGATGCGCGTCGTCGATGCGCCCGCTCACGCCAAGCTGCTGCAGCGCGCGCCGCCCGTCCGGATTCGCGACGCCCCACGACACATAGCCGTTCCACGCATGCCGCACCGCCTGCTCGACCGGCGCGTGTTCCGGAAATCCGGTCATCATCGCTTCACGCATGTCGGCCTTCAGGCTCAGGTACAGCGCGTTCAGCAACGCATCCTTGGTCTCGAAGTACGTGAACACCGTGCCTTCCGCCACGCCGGCGAGCCGCGCGATGCGCGCGGTGGTCGCAGTGGCGCCGTCCTCGGCGAGTGCGCGGGCGGCGGCGGCGAGGATGGCTTCGTGCTTGTCGGGACTGCGCGGTCGAGCCACGTTCGATTCCTTTAATGAGTAAGCACTCAATCATAATCAAGCCTTCATCCGGAACGCAAGCGCTGTTACATCCGGGCGAACGCACACGCGATCCATCAAAACCGTGCACTATTAGGGTTTTGCCGTGCCGGCGCCCGGCGCCCTCGACGTTCGTTTCACGTTCACCGCTTCAAACCGCGAACCTCCCATGACGAATCAGCCTACCCAGACCGCGGCCGACCGGCCCGTCGACATGATCATCTTCGGCGGCGGCGGCGACCTGGCCGCCCGCAAGCTGTTGCCCGCGCTGTACATGGCGCACCTGCACTGCAATCTTCCGCCCGAGACGCGCATCATCGCCGTCGGCCGCCGCGACTGGGGCATCGACGGCTATCGCAAGTTCATGGACGAGCAGTCGCGCCCGTTCATCGACGCGAAGGCGTTCGACGCCGACGCGTGGAGCCGCTTCCTCGATCTCTTCAAGTACGTGCTGATCGACGTGAACGCACCCGACGACTACCAGCGCCTCGCCGAAGCGGCGCGCGGCGAGGCGATCCGCGTGTTCTACCTGTCGACGTCGCCGGAGCTGTTCACGACGATCTGCGACAACCTGTCGGCCGCGCACCTGGTCGACGCGCACTCGCGCGTCGTCCTCGAAAAACCGCTGGGCCACGATCTTGCGTCCGCGAAGGCGATCAACAATGCGGTCGGCAAGCACTTCGAGGAATCGCAGATCTATCGGATCGACCACTATCTCGGCAAGGAAACCGTGCAGAACCTGATGGTCCTGCGCTTCGGCAACCCGATCTTCGGGCCGCTGTGGCAGGCGCCGAACATCCGCAGCGTGCAGATCACGGTGGCGGAGACGGTCGGCGTCGGCAGCCGCGCGGGCTTCTACGACCATACGGGCGCGCTGCGCGACATGGTGCAGAACCACCTGCTGCAGCTGCTGTGCATCGTCGCGATGGAGCCGCCCGTGTCGCTCGACCCGGACGCGGTGCGCGACGAGAAGCTGAAGGTACTGCGCTCGCTGCGGCCGATGTCGCTGTCGGACGTCGCGCGCGACACGGTGCGCGGCCAGTACACGGCCGGTGCGGTCGACGGCCAGCCGGTGAAGGGTTACCTCGAGGAAGACAACGTGCCGGCGGACAGCCGCGCGGAAACCTTCGTCGCGCTGCGCGCGCACATCAACAACTGGCGCTGGGCGAACGTGCCGTTCTTCCTGCGCACCGGCAAGCGGCTGCAGCGCCGCCAGTCGGAAATCGTGGTCGAGTTCGCCGACATGCCGTTCTCGATCATCCCGAACGGCCCGCGCCATTACGGCAACCGCCTCGTGATCCAGCTCCAGCCGGAAGAGTCGATCCAGCTGCAGATGCTCGCGAAGGAACCGGGCAGCGGGATGAACATGGTGCCGGTCAACCTGAACCTCGACCTGCAGCAGGCGATTCCGGAGCGGCGCGCGGAAGCGTACGAACGGCTGCTGATCGACGTGATCCGCGGCCGCCTCACGCACTTCATGCGTCGCGACGAGCTCGAAGCCGCGTGGACGTGGGTCGAGCCGATCCTCGACGGCTGGAAGCAGCTCGGCGACCGGCCGCGCCTCTATACGGCCGGCACGTTCGGGCCGGCCGCTTCGTCGGCGCTGCTCGCGCGCGACGGGATGTCCTGGGCCGAAGAGGCGTAACGGCCGCATGACGGCGTGCCGCCCGCGCGGCACGCCGGATCAATGGGGGCGGCGCCCGCCGTCTTCCCGTCCGCGAGGCGCCGCTACTGCGGCTCCAGCCACGCGGCCTTGCGCCGCGTCGGCGTCCCGCCGCCGCCGCTGCTGCCGCCCAGCACCTCGATCATGTAGTCGACGAACGACGCGATCCGCGACGAGATCGCGGTATTGCGGTAATACACCGCATGGATCGGCTGCTCGACCTCGAGCGTCTGACGCGCGAGCACCTGCACGAGCCGCCCCGCCTCGCGATCCTGCGCGGTCATGAAATCCGACAGGCAGACGACGCCCGCGCCCTCCAGCGCGAGCTGCCGCAGCGTCTCGCCGCTCGACGAACTGACGTCCGGCGCGATGCGGCACGCTTCGCCGTCGGCGCCGAGGATCGGCCACACGTTCAACGACTCGGGCTGCGTGAAGCCGAGCAGCGCGTGCCTGGCGAGCTCCTCGACCTTGCGCGGCTGGCCGTGCGCTTCGATATAGGCGGGGCTCGCCAGAATGCGCAGCCGGCTGTTGCCGATGCGCCGGCTGTGCAGCGTCGAATCCTTCAACCGGCCGATCCGGATCGCGACGTCGGTACGCCGCTCCAGCAGGTCGATGATGCCCTCGTTGCTGTTCAGCTCCAGCTCGACCTTCGGGAAGCGTGCGCGGTAGCCGCGCACGAGCGGCACGATCACGTGCAGCATGAACGGCGTCGCGGCGTCGACGCGCAGGCGCCCGGACGGCATCTCGCGCCGCGCGAGCATCTGCTCCTCCGCATTCTCGACCGATTCGATGATCGCGCGCGCATCCTGCAGGAACGCACGCCCCTCCTCGGTCAGTTCGAGCCGGCGCGTGGTCCGGCGCAGCAGCGTGGTCTTCAGCTTCTCCTCGAGCCGCGCGAGCGTGCGGCTCGTCGCCGACACGGTGAGGTCGAGCTGCTGGGACGCGGCGGTGATCGAGCCGGTGTCGACCACGGCGGCAAAGGCCTGGAGTTCGTCGAGCGTGATCTTCATTGTTGATCTGAAATCAAAACAATTTGGTTTATAGACCAGTTTTTCCGCAAAAGTAAAGTCGGCACACTGCGATCCATCCTTACCGGAACCAGGATCCACCATGCCACTCGCCCTGCTTGCGCTGACCATCAGCGCGTTTGCCATCGGCACGACCGAGTTCGTGATCGTCGGGCTGATCCCGACGATCGGCGCCGATCTCGGCGTCAGCCTGCCGTCGGCCGGCCTGCTCGTCAGCCTCTATGCCCTGAGCGTCGCCATCGGCGCGCCGCTGCTCACCGCGCTCACCGGCCGCGTGCCGCGCAAGACGCTGCTCGCCGGGCTGATGGCCCTCTTCACCGTCGGCAACCTCGTCGCCTGGCAGGCACCGGGCTACGAATCGCTGATCGTCGCGCGCGTCCTCACCGGCCTCGCGCACGGCGTGTTCTTCTCGGTCGGCTCGATCATCGCGACGACGCTCGTGCCGAAGGACAAGGCCGCGAGCGCGATCGCGACGATGTTCAGCGGGATGACCGTCGCGTTCGTCGCCGGTATTCCGCTCGGCACCTTCATCGGCCAGCACTTCGGCTGGCGCGCGACGTTCCTGATCGTCGCGCTGTTCGGCCTCGTCGCGTTCCTCGGCGCAGTCGCCTTCGTGCCGCGCGGGCTGCCGCGGACGCCGCCGGCGCCGCTCGCCCGCCAGCTGCGCGTGCTGGCCCAGCCGCGGCTGCTGCTCGTCTTCGCGATGACGGCCGTCGGCTACGGCGGCTCGCTGATCGCGTTCACGTACATGGCGCCGCTGCTCGAACAGATCGCCGGCTTCACGCCGTCGCAGGTCAGCCTCGTGCTCGTCGGCTACGGCGTGTCGGTCGCGTTCGGCAACGTGTGGGGCGGCAAGCTCGCGGATGCCGTCGGCCCCGTGAAGGCGCTCAAGCGGATCTTCCTGCTGCTCGCGATCGTGCTGCTCGCGCTGACCTTCACGATCCACGTGAAATGGCTCGCGGTGCTGACGATGCTCGCCTGGGGGGCGGTCGCGTTCGGCAACGTGCCGGGGCTGCAGGTGTACGTCGTCAAGCAGGCGCGCCACTTCGCGCCGGACGCCGCCGACGTCGCCTCGGGCTTCAACATCGCCGCGTTCAACCTCGGCGTGGCCGGCGGCTCGTCGCTCGGCGGCCTGATCGTCGCGAACGTCGGCCTCGGCCACACGCCGTGGATCGCCGCCGTCGTCACGCTCGGCGCATTCGCGCTCACCGCGTTGAGCGGCCGCCTCGACCGTCGCCACGGGCTGCCGGAACGCACGGCGGAACCCGTCGAACTCGCCCACTGAACGTCACTTTTTTGCAGGAGTTCACCCGCATGAACGCATCGACCCGACGTCCGCCGTTCGCCGGCAAGACTTTCGAAGTCCGTTACGACGGCCTCACCGCGCTCAACGCGTACGACGAGGACGGCCTCCACATGCGCTACGAGATCACCGAAGGCCCGTACGCGGGCGCGAAGGGGGAAGTCGAATACGCGTGGCAGCCCGTCGCCGGCGAGACCTATGCGATCGCGTGGCAGGAAGCCGACCGCGCGACGGTCGTGCACATCGACGATTTCGCCGCCGGCACGTCGCGCGCGTTCTTCACCGCGCCGTCGCTCGATTTCCACCGCCTCGCAGGCAGCCTGCGCGCGGTCTGAACGGAGCCCGACCATGTCCACCTCACTCGAGAAACTCGCCGACGGCGGCTTCAGCGTCGGCATCGAACTGCCGCTCGACAACGACTGGTCGCCGGCCGGCGACGCGAAGCGCCAGCACCAGGGCCGCCGCCCCGGCGTGCCCGACCTGGAGATCCACGCGGAGCTCGCGCAACTGGCCGACACGCTCGGCTTCCGCGCGCTCTGGGTACGCGACGTGCCGGTATACGACCCGTCGTTCGGCGACGCCGCGCAGGTGTTCGAAACGTTCTCGTATCTCGGCTACCTCGCCGGCATCACGAACGACATCCTGCTCGGCACGGCAGCCGTCGTGCTGCCGCTGCGCGAGCCGCTGCTGACGCTGAAATCGGCCGCGACGATCCAGGAACTGAGCGGCGGCCGCCTGATGCTCGGCGTCGCGAGCGGCGACCGGCCGGTCGAATATCCGCTGTTCGGCCGCGATTTCGCGTCGCGCGGCGCGAATTTCCGCGACCAGATCGCGCTGCTGCGCGACGGCGCGCGCGGCCACCTGCCGCCCGGCCTCGACGTGCTGCCGGTCGCCCGTTCGCCGGTGCCGCTGCTCGTCGCGGGCCTTGCGCAGCAGACGCCCGCGTGGATCGGCGAGCGCATGGACGGCTGCCTCGCGTATCCGGGCACGCCGGCCGACCACGCGCAGCGCGCCGCGAACTGGCGCGCGGTGGCCGGCGACAAGCCGTACGTGAGCTTCATCCATCTCGACCTCGCGGACGATCCGCACGAGCCGCTGCAGCGGCACCGCTTCGGCGCCCGCGCGGGCCGCATCGCGCTGACGGAAGAACTGGCGGCGATGCGCGACGCGGGCGTGCGGCACATTGGCCTGCATTTCCGCCGCAACCGCCGCCCGCTCGACGAGACGATGGCCGAGATCGCATCGGACGTGCTGCCCGTCTTTCATCCGGCGACGAACGTGCAGACGCGCGCCGCATAAGGCCGGCAACGGCCTGCGGCGGGCCCGCCGCAGGACTTATATTTGATTTCAAGTCAAATATCATTGACTTCTATAGGCGTTTATTTCATCAGTCCAAGACGCCAGAATGACGCCTGACCCGTAATCGTTTCACCCTCCCAGGAGCACGTGATGAGCAAGATTCCCGCATTCGGCCTCGGTACCTTCCGCCTGCAAGGCCAGGTTGTCATCGACTCGGTCCGCAACGGCCTCGAAGTCGGCTACCGCGCGATCGACACCGCGCAGATCTACGGCAACGAAGCCGAAGTCGGCGAAGCGATCGCCGCCTCGGGCGTGCGCCGCGAAGACCTGTTCCTGACCACGAAGATCTGGGTCGACAACTACGCGCCGGAAAAGCTGGGCGCAAGCCTGGAAGACAGCCTGCGCAAGCTGCGCACCGACCATGTCGACCTGACGCTGATCCACTGGCCGGCCCCGGGCAACGGCGTATCGATCCAGGCGTTCATGACCGCACTCGCCGACGCCAAGGCGAAAGGCCTCACGCGCCAGATCGGCATCTCGAACTTCAACATCGAACTGACGAAGGAAGCGATCGCGGCCGTCGGCAAGGAGGCGATCGCCACGAACCAGATCGAACTGAGCCCGTACCTGCAGAACCGCAAGCTCGTCGAGTTCCTGAACGGCGAAGGCATCCACGTGACGTCGTACATGACGCTCGCGTATGGCAAGGTGCTCGGCGACCCGGTGCTCGGCGCGATCGCCCGCCGTCACGACGCGACGCCCGCCCAGGTCGCGCTCGCGTGGGCGCTGCGGCTCGGCTACTCGGTGATTCCGTCGTCGACGAAGCGCGAAAACCTCGCAAGCAACCTGCTCGCGCAGACGCTGCGCCTCACCGACGAAGACATGGCGCAGATCGCCGCGCTCGAGCGCAACGGCCGCGAAGTCGACCCGGCCGGCCTCGCGCCGCAGTGGGACTAAGCGCGCCGCCCCGCCTCATCGACCCGTCCGCGGCCAGCCGGCCGCGGCATCCACAGGACACCACCATGACCCAGGACCCGCTTTTTCAACCGCTGCAACTCGGCGCGCTGACGCTGCCGAACCGCATCGTGATGCCGCCGATGACGCGCTCGCGCGCGAGCCAGCCCGGCGACGAAGCCAACGACCTGATGGCCGCGTACTACGCGCAGCGCGCGAGTGCGGGCCTGATCGTCAGCGAAGGCACCTATATCGCGCCGCTCGGCAAGGGCTACGCGTGGACGCCCGGCATTCACACGCCGTCGCAGGTCGCCGGCTGGCGCAAGGTGACCGACGCCGTGCATGCCGCGCACGGCCGCATCTTCGCGCAGCTGTGGCACGTCGGCCGGTTGAGCCATACGAGCCTGCTCGGCGGCGCGCAACCCGTATCGTCGTCGCCGATCCAGGCGAAGGGCGTGAACGTGTTCATCGCCGGTGAAGACGGCAGCACGCCGGGCTTCGTGCAGGCATCCGAGCCGCGCGCGCTGTCGATCGACGAGATCCGCGAGATCGTCGACCAGTACCGCGCCGCCGCGCGCCACGCGATCGAGGCCGGCTTCGACGGCGTCGAGCTGCACGGCGCGAACGGCTACCTCGTGAACCAGTTCATCGATTCGAACGCCAACACGCGCACCGACGCATACGGCGGCTCGCTCGACAACCGGCTGCGCTTCCTGCGCGAAGTCACGCAGGCGCTGATCGACGGCACCGGCGACGCCGCGCGCGTCGGCATCCGCCTCGCGCCGCTGACCACGCTGAACGGTTGCGTCGACGACGATCCGGAAACGACCTATCTCGCGGCCGCGAAGCTGCTCGGCGAACTCGGCGTCGGCTACCTGCACATCGCGGAAGCCGACTGGGACGACGCGCCGCTGATGCCGGTCGCCTTCAAGCAGCAACTGCGTGCCGCCTACCCGGGCGTGCTGATCTACGCCGGCGCGTACACCGCCGAGCGCGCACGCGAGGCGATCGCCGCCGGCTGGGCCGACCTCATTGCGTTCGGCCGCCCGTTCGTCGCGAACCCCGACCTGCCCGAACGCCTGCGCACCGGCGCCGCGCTCGCGCCGCACGACCGCAACACGCTGTTCGGCGGCGGCGCCCGGGGCCTGACCGACTATCCGACGCTCGCGCAAGCCGCGGCCTGACCGCCGTCCTCCACGCAGGTCGACATCGACCCGGTCGCGATCCGCTGATCGCGCCTGCGCCCCCCGACGATCGCGGCCGCTATCGCCGCGATTGTCATTTCCGAATGGCAGCCTGTGCATTCGGCGTCTAACGTTGACAGGATCCCACCCGGACGACCGCCACCCGACCTGAAAGGACGCTCCGCCATGCCAAGCCGTTCCCAGACACGCGACATGCTGCTGGCCCTGACGGCCGGTCTTTCCCTGGCGGCCTTCACCGCACCGGCGCGGGCCGACGACGCTGCCGGCCTCGCGCCGCCGGCGCCGGCCGCGCCGGTACTGTCGACCACCGCGACCGGCGTGCAGATCTATTCGTGCGAATACGATGCCGACCATCGGCTCGCGTGGGCCTTCCAGCGTCCGGAGGCGACGCTGTTCGACGGCGGCGGCACCCTCGTCGTGCAGCATGGCGCGGGGCCGTCGTGGGAGGCGCTCGACGGCAGCCGCATCACCGGCAAGAAACTCGCGGAAGCGCCGAGCGCGAGCCCCGCTAGCATTCCGCAACTGCTGCTCGCGGCGACGCCGGCCGCCACGGGCACGCTTGCCGGCGTGCGCTTCGTGCAGCGGCTCGACACGGCGGGCGGCACGCCGCCGGCCGCATCGTGCCCGACCGAGCACGCGGTCGGGCGCTTCCCGTACTTCGCGCGATACTTGTTCCTGAAGTGATGCGCGCGGCGGCGCGGGCACCGGGCATCACCCGGTACCTTTCACCCTCGCGACCGGTTAATCAGTTTTCCTATCTTTCAGGCCCGGATGCGTGAAACCACCAGCATCTTCGTTCCGGCTGCTCAGCCGATCCGCATCGACAACTCGACGTCGCCGCCGAACGGCACCGACAGATAGCCGTTTTCCGGCGCGCGCACGTACGCGAGGTAGTCGGGGCTGTATTCCGCGTTGTCGGCCACGACGAACGCCCCCGTTCTGAGGTGCGGCTCGACCCGCGCCAGGATTTCCGGATACAGCGCCTTCGCGCCGTCGAGCAGCAACAGGTCGACCGCATCCGGCAGATCGACGGCCAGCGTGCGCAGCGCGTCGCCCTCGCGAATCTCGACGAGATCGGCGAGCCCGGCCGCGGCCAGGTTCGCTTGTGCGCGCACGACCTTCGACGGCTCGAACTCGCTCGTGATCAACCGGCCGCCGCCGTTGTCGCGCAATGCGGCCGCGAGATGCAGCGTCGAGATGCCGAACGACGTGCCGAATTCGACGATCGCCCGCGCGCCGCCGCTGCGCGCGAGCATGTACAGCAGCGAGCCCGTCTCGCGCGACACGGCCAGCGGATAGTCCTTCAGGCGCGCATACAGATCGGCGTAGTCCGTCTTGCTGCGCATCAGCCGCGCTTGCTCGTCGCGCGACACGCTGGCGAAGCCGGGGCTCGTCGCGGGCGACGACGCCTCGGCTTCGTCGAACAGGCGCGCGAGCAGCGACGCCAGCGGGTCGTGAATCAGGGTGGTCATGCGGTTCTCCAGTGTCAGGTTGAGTGCGTCAGTGCGCCCGACTAGAATATGACGAACTATTCATGTTTTGCTATTCGCATTGGCCAACCGCCCATGACCGACCGCCGCAACGCCCCGATCGCCACGCGCAGGCTGCCTCGGCAGGCGCGCTCGACCCGTCTCGTCGAAGACGTTCTCCAGGCCGCTATTCAGGTTTTGGCCGCCGAAGGCGCGCAGCGCTTCACGATGGCGCGCGTCGCCGAGCGCGCCGGCGTGAGCGTCGGCTCGCTGTACCAGTACTTCCCGAACAAGGCGTCCGTGCTGTTCCGGCTGCAGCACGACGAATGGCGGCGGACGTCCGACATGCTGTGCCGGATACTGCAGGACACGCGAAAAACGCCGCCCGAGCGGCTGCGCACGGCCGTCCATGCGTTCATCCGCTCGGAATGCGACGAGGCGGGCATGCGCATCGCACTCGACGACGCCGCGCCGCTCTATCGCGACGCCCCCGAGGCGCAGGCAGTGCGGGCGGAGGGCCACCGGGTCTTCAACGCGTTCATGCGCGAAGCGCTGCCCGGCGTGCCCGACGCCACGCATGCGCTCGCCTGCGAACTGGTCATGACGACGCTCACGTCGGGCGGCAAGACCTTCTCCGAAACCGCGCGCACGCCGGCGGAAATCGACGCCTATTCGGCCGCGATGGCCGACATGTTCTGCGCGTACCTCGCGCATCTCGCGCGCGCCTGACACGACGAGCGCCGAAAGGCGTGCGCGCAAGCCGCGCGCGGCACCGGTATCATCCGGCTGCCGCTGGCGCAGGTCGCGCCGCCCGCCGCCGTTCGCTTGCGCGTGCGCAGCCCCGATGAAAGATACTCGTAATATTCGATACCTCACCCGCTTCCGCCGGGCCCGTCGACCCCGCATTCAAATAGTCGCCTTAACGGATTCGAACTAGGCGTATACACGCGTGTCGCCGCATCGAAGCCCCGTTGCACGCCGATATAAGCGCTGCGACATGCGCTGCATGCTCTTCCCCCGATGGGACGTGATGGGCCGCTCGCCTAACCTTCGCTACGGCAAAGCACACGTGACGGGATCGCCCTCACCACGCGTCGTCCGGCGCGACACCCTCGCGATCGTTTCGATTCGCGCGTAACGACACGCATCACGCGTCATTCGTCCCCACGACGTTGCCGAACAATCCCAACTAGATACGAGACACCCTGACGACGGTTCGCGACGAGCCGTTTCAGCATGCTGATAAAGGAGCAAGCTCATGAGTGATACCCCGGTGCAGCCGACGGTCGACGTCGGCGCGGCAGAAACGGACTTTGGCACCCCGGGAGTCATCGACCGGTACTTCGGCATTTCGTCGCGCGGCAGCACGCAGCGCCGCGAGATCATTGCCGGCGTCACCACCTTCCTCGCGATGGTCTATTCCGTGTTCGTCGTGCCCGGCATGTTCGGCAAGGCCGGCTTCGACACGAGCGCCGTGTTCGTCGCGGTCTGCCTCACCACCGCGTTCGGCTCGCTGCTGATGGGCCTGTGGGCGAAACTGCCGATCGCGATCGGCTGCGCGATCTCGCTGACCGCGTTCACCGCGTTCGGCCTCGTGCTCGGCAAGGGCCTGCATCCGACGGTCGCGCTCGGCGCGGTGTTCCTGATGGGCCTCGTGTTCACCGGCATCTCGGTCACCGGCGTGCGTTCGTGGATCCTGCGCAACCTGCCCGCGGGCGTCGCGCACGGCACGGGCATCGGCATCGGCCTGTTCCTGCTGCTGATCGCGTCGAACGACGTCGGCCTCGTGATCAAGAACCCGGGCACCGGCCTGCCGGTCTCGCTCGGCCAGATCACCGCACTTCCGGTCATCATGTCGATCGTCGGCCTCGCCGCGATCTTCGGCCTCGAGAAGCGCCGCGTGCCGGGCGGCATCCTGCTCGTCGTGATCGCGATCTCGATCTTCGGCCTGATCTTCGATCCGGCCGTGAAGTACCACGGCATCTTCGCGCTGCCGTCGCTGAGCGCACCGGGGCACGAATCGCTGATCGGCGCGATGGACATCAAGGGCGCGCTGTCGATGGCCGTGCTGCCGAGCGTGCTGGCACTCGTGATGACCGCCGTGTTCGACGCGACCGGCACGATCCGCGCGGTCGCCGGGCAGGCCGGCCAGCTCGACGAGAACGGCCGCATCATCAACGGCGGCCGCGCGCTGACGGCCGACTCGATCAGCTCGATCTTCTCCGGTTTCCTCGGCGGCGCGCCGGCGGCGGCCTACATCGAGTCGAGCGTCGGCGTGGCCGCCGGCGCGAAGACGGGCCTGGCAGCCGCCGTGGTCGGCCTGCTGTTCCTCGTCGTGATGTTCTTTTCGCCGCTCGCGGGCCTGGTGCCGTCGTACGCCACCGCACCCGCGCTGATGTACGTCGGCCTGCTGATGCTCGGCAGCGTGAGCAAGCTGCACATGGACGACATGGTCGATGCGATGTCGGGCCTCGTGTGCGCGGTGTTCATCGTGCTGACCGCGAACATCGTGACAGGCATCATGCTCGGCTTCTCGACGCTCGTGATCGGCCGCATCGCGAGCGGCGAATTCCGCAAGCTCAACGTCGGCACCGTGCTCATCGCGGCCGTGCTCGTCGCCTTCTATCTCGGCGGCTGGGCCATCTGACCGCGACACATGCGCGACGTCGCCTGCAGAAGGGCGGCGCGCATCGGGACGACGACGTCTCCTCCACCATCATCGTTGATGGTCTCCAGGCCTGGGAACGCGAGTTTCCAGGCTTTTTTTGCCGGTGCGCGCGACGCGGCGAAGCGCCGCATCGCCGCCGCACTGCCGCCGCGCTGCGAATCCGCCGCCGGTGCTACGATCGCGTTTTGTGTTCCGGAGCAGACATGAACGCGCTCGGCATCGTCTCCGAATCGGACAGCAGGACCTCGGCGCGCAAGCCGCCGTTCATCCCGTCGTTCGGCTTTTACGAAATACACGAATCGAAGCCGATCGATGCCGATCCGGCGCGCATCATCGATGCGGTCTCCGCGATCGACATGCGCACGGATCCGGTCGTCGATACGCTGCTCAGCCTCCGCGAATTCCCGGCCGCGCTTGCCGCCTCGCTGTGCCGCGGCACCACGCGACGCGAACGCGAACGCTTCGGCCTCCATGCATTCACGCCGCTGCATCGCGACGACACGTCGCTGTCGCTCGGCCTCGTCGGCCGCTTCTGGCGTCCCGCGCCCGACGTGCGCGCCATCGCCGATGCCGCCGCCTTCGTCCGGCACGACGACCCGCGCGATGCGAAGCTGGTGCTCCGGTTCGAGGTCGTCGGGCTCGCCTCGGGCGCGCACATGCTGCGCACGGAAACGTTCATCCACTGCCCGAGCGAGCGCACGCGCTGGCTACTCACGCCGTACTGGCTCGCGATCCGGCTGGGGAGCGGCTGGATCCGGCGCCGCACGCTCGCGGCGGTGGAGACGGCGCTGGCCTGAGCCGGCCGGTCAGAACGGCTTGATCACGACCAGCCCGACGACGATCGCAGCCGCGGCCACGACCGCGCCCGCCGCCTGCCCGAGCCACGCCGCCGGCGCGACGGCGAGATCGTCGCGCGCCATGCGCCGCAGCGTGCCGGCCAGCATGCCGTGCAGCGCCGACAGCGCGACGACGACGGCAAGCTTTGCCGACAGCCACGCCGCGCCGAACCAGTGACCGCTCAGCGCGATCGCGATCCCCGTGACCCAGACGATCGCGAGGGCCGGCGCCGTCACCGTGCGATCCCAGCGCCGCACCGCGCGATGCACGGCGAGGTTCGCTATCCGGACACCGACGGACAACATCAGCAGCCCGCCGACGAACGTGACGACAGCCGCCACATGCACGGCCTTCAGCACCAGGTAGATCATCGCGCGTGCCGCCGGCGCGCGATCCATCCCGCACTCGCCAGCCCCGCGAACGGCACGACGGCCGACAGCACGAGTCGCGCGACCTCGCGCCCGCTCCACAGCCCGCTCGAGGCGGTGCCGGAGAGCGCCCATACGTACATCGCGAACGCGATGCCATGCACCGGCCCCATGATCGATACCGCGGCCGGATAACCGGCCAGATGCTTGAGCGGCACGGCGACGCACACCAGCACGACGAGCGTGGCCGCCTCCAGCAACGACAGGTACTGCAGGTTCCGCAACGCGTTGCGATCGTCTTGTGTCATCGGCGGGCTCCAGGTTGATCCGCCGCGATTGTCGCGTGTGGTGCGGGTTCCGGCCATTGGCTAGAATGACATCTTTCAACGGATTCCGGCCAAGGCCGCGAACGCCATGCACACGGTCGCCGTTCTCGCCTTGCCCGATGTCGTCCCGTTCGACCTGGGCATCGCGTGCGACACGTTCGCGCGCGTGCGGTTGCCCGACGGCGCGCCCGCCTACCGCGTACGCGTGTGCAGCGAGCAGCCGCGCGTCGCCGGCGACCTGTTCGAGCTGCGCCCGCCGTTTCGTCTCGACGCGCTGGCCGACGCCGATACGATCATGGTCCCCGGCACGTCCGTGCCGCTCGCGCCGACGCCGCGCCGCGTGCTCGCCGCACTCCGCGAAGCGGCCGCGCGCGGCAGCCGGATCGCGTCGATCTGCAGCGGCGCGTTCGTGCTCGCGGAAGCCGGGCTGCTCGACGGCCTGCGCGCGACGACGCACTGGCTCGCGGCCGCCGAACTCGCACGCCGCCATCCGCACGTCGACGTCGATCCGAACGTGCTGTTCGTCGACAACGGACAGATCCTGACGTCGGCCGGCGCGGCGGCCGGCCTCGACCTGTGCCTGCACATGATCCAGGCCGACTACGGCGCGGCGGTGGCCGTCGACGCCGCACGCAGTGCGGTGGCGCCGCGCGTGCGCGAAGGCGGGCAGGCGCAGTTCATCGCGCCGGAATGGCCTGCCGGCGGCGACGGGCTGCAAGACCTGATGGACTGGCTGCAGGCGAACCTGCGCAAGCCGCTCACGCTCGATGCGATGGCCCGCAAGGCGTCGACGAGCGTACGCACGCTGACGCGGCGCTTCCAGGCGCAGACGGGCACGTCGCCGCGCCAATGGCTGCAGACCGCTCGCGTCCGGCACGCGCAGCAGTTGCTGGAGGTGACGGAGCTGTCGATCGAACATGTCGCGACGGAAGCCGGGTTCGGTTCGGTCACCGCGTTTCGCGAACGGTTCGCGCGCATCGTCGGCACGTCGCCGCAACGCTATCGCCAGACGTTCCGCGCACGCGCCGGCGCATGACGTTCCCCAGGACCGCCATCCGAAGCATGAAACCGTCGCCCCCTTTCGCGCCAACCGGACCCGACCGATGACCCGCATCCGCAACCCGCTGAACATCGCGCAGCTCCAGGCGTTCGTCTCCGCCGCGCACCTCAAGAGCCTGCGCGCCGCCGCGCGCGAACTCGGCGTCACGCAGCCCGCGATCACGCACACGATCCGCGAACTCGAAACGGCGCTCAACGCGGAGTTGCTCGCGCGCAGCGTGCGCGGCGTCGAGCTGACCGCATGCGGTCACGCGCTGCTGCCGCGCGCCGAGCAGCTGCTCGGCGACATCCGCCGCACGGTCGAGGCCGTCGAGCAGGTGAAAGGCGAGATGTCGGGGCGCGTCGCGGTCGGCACGATGCCGTCGATCGCGCTGACCGCGCTGCCGCACGCGGTGACGGCGTTCCGCCGGTCGATGCCGAACGTGAGCCTCCATCTGGAGGAAGTGACGGTGCCCGACGCGCTCGCGCAGCTGCGCAACGGCACGCTCGACATCGCTGCGATGCACCATGTGCCCGCGCTCGACCGCGATTTCACGCAATCGCCGCTGCTGTCGACCGAATTCACGATCGTGATGCGCGACGGCCACCCGCTCGCGCATGCGCGCCGTTTAGAGGAACTGCTCGATGCCGAGTGGATCGTCACCGTCGGCGCCGAGCAGTTTCCGCACAGCGTGATGGTCGGGATGTTCGAGAAGCACGGGCTGCCGCTGCCGAAACGCCTGCTGCGCTCGCCGATGTCGTTCGCGGTGACGCTCGGGCTCGTCGCGCGCTCCGACGTGATCGGCTGCTTCACGCGCCCGCTGGCCGCGATGGTCGCCCCGCTCGGCATCCGCACGGCCGAACTCGACGAAAGCATGCCGCGCTTCGACTTGTCGATCATCGCGCGGCGCGACCTGCTGCCCACACCCGCCGTGTCGCAATTCGTCACGTGCCTGCGGCGCGCGGTCAACGAAACGCTCGGCTGAATCGTTCCTGTGTCTGAAACGGCGGCGCCCGCAACGCGCCGCCGCCGGGCCCGGTATCGGGGCTTGTCCTAGGCGCCCTGCCGGTATTTTGTCTTGATAATCTTGCGCACGTCGCGCACCCGCATCGGGTGGGCGAAACGGACTGTCCGACGCGAAGCCGCGGCGGACCGAAGGCTTACGGCGCGGCACAACCGCGCACCCATCGAACAAAACGAGGAGTCACCGAGTGAAAAAGATTCTTGCGGCTGTGACCGTTGCCCTGCTCGCCGTATCGGCAGGCAGCGCGTACGCGAAGGACTGGTCGACCGTGCGGTTCGGCGTCGACGCCAGCTACCCGCCTTTCGAATCGAAAGGCGCCGACGGCAAGGTTGTCGGTTTCGACGTCGATCTCGGCAACGAAATCTGCCGCCGCATCCACGCGAAGTGCGTGTGGATCGAAAACGACTTCGACGGGATGATCCCGGCGCTGAAGGCCCGCAAGTTCGACGGCGTGCTGTCGTCGATGTCGATGACGCCGGCGCGTCAGGAACAGATCGCCTTCTCGGCGAAGCTGTTCAACACGCCGACGCGCCTCGTCACGAAGAAGGGCACGGGCCTGATGCCGACGGCCGAATCGCTGAAGGGCAAGTCGGTCGGCGTCGAGCAGGGCACGATCCAGGAAACCTACGCGAAGACGTACTGGGCGTCGAAGGGCGTGAACGTCGTGCCTTACCAGAACCAGGACCAGGTCTACGCCGACCTGATCTCCGGCCGTCTGGACGGCGCGCTGCAAGACGCGGTGCAAGCCGAGATCGGCTTCCTGAAGACGCCGCGCGGCGCGAACTTCGACTTCGCTGGCAAGGACATCGACGATCCGAAGACGCTCGGCAACGGCGCCGGTATCGGCCTGCGCAAGGAAGACACCGACCTGAAGGCGAAGATCGACGGCGCGATCGCCGGCATGCGCAAGGATGGTACGTACGACAAGATCGCGAAGAAGTACTTCGATTTCGACGTCTACGGCAAGTAATACGGCCAGCCGGCGCGCCGCGCGCCGCGATGAAACGGGCTCCGCGAGGAGCCCGTTTTTTTTTGCGCGCGCGGGTTGGGCGACGTTATTTTTTCCGTACCAAACCGATGATTCGCAAGGAAAATCCGCGCGTTCCGGTACCGGTTTGATGGCGACGACGCAGGCAACGTACAATCGTCCTTCCACGCACACCGGATCCTTCGCGGCTGCGCCGCACTCCCCCATCATGCAAACGCAGACCCATCCGCTGATTTCCCCCGCCGTCGGCACCGAACGCCAGATCACGAGCTTCCACTACGGCCCGCGCGGCGGCAAGAAGGTCTACATCCAGTCGTCGCTGCATGCGGACGAACTGCCCGGCATGCTGGTCGCCACGCTGCTGCGCCGCAAGATCGCCGCGCTCGAGACGGCCGGCAAGCTGCGCGGCGAAATCGTGGTCGTGCCCGTGCCGAACCCGATCGGCCTGTCGCAGCACGTGTTCGGCGATCACCTCGGCCGCTTCGAGCTCGGCTCGATGCAGAACTTCAACCGCAATTTCTACGATCTCGCGGCACTGGTGCTGCCGCGCGTCGAACACCATCTCACGAACGACGCGCAGCGCAACCTCGTCGCCGTGCGCGCCGCGATGCGCGAAGCGCTCGACGAGCAGAAGCCGCGCACCGAACTCGACTCGCAGCGCCTCGCGCTGCAGAAGCTGTCGTTCGACGCCGATATCGTGCTCGACCTGCACTGCGACAGCGATGCGGTGATGCACCTCTACACGAATCCCGACCTGTGGCCGGACGTCGAGCCGCTGTCGCGCTATCTCGACGCGCAGGCGTCGCTGCTCGCGCTGAATTCGGTCGGCAACCCGTTCGACGAAATCCACAGCTTCTGCTGGTCGGATCTGCGCAGCCGTTTCGGCGACCGCTTCCCGATCCCGAACGGCGCGATTTCCGTCACGGTGGAACTGCGCAGCGAACGCGACGTGTCGTACGAACTCGCCGAAAAGGACGCACAGGCCATCGTCGAGTACCTGACCGAACGCGGCATCGTCGACGGCACACCGGCGCCGCTGCCGCCGCTCGCGCATCCGGCCACGCCGCTCGCGGGCACCGATCCGCTTGTCGCGCCGGTATCGGGCGTGATCGTGTTCCGCACGCCGGTCGGCGCGATGATCGAGGCGGGCCAGGCCGTGGCCGACATCGTCGATCCGCTGACCGATCGCGTCGTCACGCTGAAGAGCAGCGTATCGGGCGTGCTGTACGCGCGCCAGATCGTGCGCTTCGCGACGGCCGGCATGGAAGTCGCGCGCGTCGCCGGCGCGACCGCGATCCGCACGGGTTCGCTGCTGTCGGCCTGAGCGCGCGGCCCGCGCGCCGGGCCACGGCGCGCAGCGCACGCACCAACGAAATCGCCCGCTTGCGCGGGCGATTGGCTTTCCGGAGGGCACGTCGGCGGCCGGCGACGGCCGCCGGCCGTTCGGCATGAAGACCGTTCAGAATGCCGGCACGATCGCGCCGCCGAACTTCTGGTCGATGAACTTGCGCACGTCGTCCGATTCATAGGCCGCGACGAGCTTCTTCACCCACGGCTTGTCCTTGTCCTGCGCACGCACCGCGATCAGGTTCGCGTACGGCCCGCGCAGGTCCTCGATCGCGATCGCGTCCTTCACCGGCGTCAGCCCGGCCTTCACCGCGTAGTCGGTATTGATCGACGCGGCATCGACGTCGGGCAGCGCGCGCGGCAACTGCGCGGCGTCGAGTTCGACGATCTTGATCTTCTTCGGGTTCTCGGCGACGTCGAGCGGCGTCGCGTTCACGCCGTTCGTGCCGACGCCCGGCTTCAGCTTGATCACGCCGTACTTCTGCAGCAGCAACAGCGCGCGATTGCCGTTCGACGGGTCGTTCTGGATGCCGACCTTCGCCCCCACCGGCAAGTCCTTCAGGGACTTGAGCTTCTTCGAGTAGAAGCCCATCGGCGCCGTGTAGGTGAGCCCGACGTTCACGATCCTGTAACCGCGCTGCTTGATCTGGCTGTCGAGGAACGGCTGGTGCTGGAAGCCGTTCGCGTCGAGGTCGCCCGAATCGAGCGCCGCGTTCGGCTGCACGTAGTCGTTGAATTCGATGACCTTGATCGCGAGCCCTTCGCGCGCGGCGACCTTCGTCACTTCGGTCCAGATCTGCGCGTCGGGGCCGCTCATCGTGCCGATCTTCAGCGTTTGCGGATCGGCGTGCGCGCCGGGCGCCGCGAATGCCAGCGCGGCGGCGAGTGCGCCGAGGCCGGTCAGGATCGAACGTCGCATGGTGTCCTCTTGTCCCGTGTCGTTTGTTGGAGCACGGATCGTGACACGGGGCCCGAACGCGACAAACCAAGCTTATTTCATGTGCATATTCCGGATCGGGATCGATTCTCTGCCGAAATCGGTATAACCCCCGCTGGCCAACCCGGGCAGAATTCGGTGTCGCATCGGCGCCACACATTCTTCATATGACAGTCGCTGTCATATTCATTACGTGCCCCGCCGATAAAGTTGCGGCCGGTCCGTGAAAGCGCCCAGAGAGAGCGCCGGAACCGCAACTGGACACGCCATTTATTCGCTCGGAGAATCCTTTGAACAAGAAACTGTTGACCATCGCCGCCCTGGCAGCAACGGCCGGCACGGCGCACGCACAAAGCAGCGTGACGCTGTACGGCGTCATCGATGCCGGTATCAGCTACGTGAACCACAGCAAGACCGCCAACGGCGGCACGGGCAAGCTGTTCAAGTACGACGACGGCGTTGCCCAGGGCAGCCGTTGGGGCCTGCGCGGCACCGAAGACCTCGGTGGCGGCCTGAAGGCGATCTTCGTGCTCGAAAACGGCTTCAACAGCGGCAACGGCACGATCGGCCAGGGTGGCGCGATCTTCGGCCGCCAGGCTTACGTCGGCCTGAGCCAGTCGCAGTACGGCACGGTCACGTTCGGCCGCCAGTACTCGTTCTCGACCGACATCCTCGGTTCGAACTACTCGACGGGCGGCAACACGGTCGCGGGCAACTACGCGTACCACGTGAACGACATCGACCAGCTCACGTCGAGCCGCATCAACAACGCCGTGAAGTTCCAGAGCGCGAACTACTCGGGCTTCACGTTCGGCGCGTTGTACGGCTTCTCGAACTCGACGGACTTCGCGGGCGCACCGGCCACGACGTCGGGCACGACGACGACGGCAGGCTCGTCGCGCGCATACAGCTTCGGCCTGAACTACGCGAACGGCCCGGTCTCGGTCGGCGCCGCCTACACGGACATCCGCTACCCGAGCCAGTCGTCGCCGGCCTTCTCGACGACGATCGCGAACCTGAGCACGGGCAACGTCCGCGACCTGCGCACGTACGGCGTCGGCGGCCGCTACGTCTGGGGGCCGGCAACGGCATGGCTGCTGTGGACGCGTACGCAGTTCTCGACCGTTTCGGGCGCGGGCGGCACGTTCTACAACGCATACGAAGCAGGCGCGAAGTACGCGTTCACGCCTGCCCTGTCGGGCGGCCTCGGCTACACGTACACGAACGCGACGCAGAACGGCAATTCGTGGCACTGGAACCAGGTCAACGGTATCGCCGACTACGCACTCAGCAAGCGGACGGACGTGTACGGCCTGGTCGTGTACCAGCAGGCTTCGGGCAAGGGCGTGCAAGCGCAGATCGGCTCGAGCACGAGCTACTTCAACACGTCGGGCACGGGTTCGAAGAACCAGATCGCCGCCCGCATCGGTATCCGTCACAAGTTCTAAAGCGTCCGCTTAACTCGCGGATCACGACGGCAAGAAGCGCCCCGCTCCACGCGGGGCGCTTTTTTATGGGCTTTTAAGTTTCGCTTAATTCTGGGCTGAGACGATGCTCTCACCCCCCCTGTTGGCCGCCTGAGCATCGGCGGCTTTTTTTTTAAATGCCGACGGCGCCGCCATCGATTGCCCACAAGACAGGATCGGAGGCCATGATGATCGAAGATACCGTTTTCAGCCATCTGCACGCGATTCTGACGTGCCAACACTCGCTGCCGGTCCAGAGTTGCCGCGTCTCGGTCGAAATGCAGCGCCCGTGGGGCCGACCGTATCGGCTCGTCGAATGGACGATGCATCTCGACGCCCCCGCACGGCGCCAGATCGTGCCGGCCGAATCGACCGACGAAGAGATCGCCGAGGTCGTCGCCTCGCACGTGCCGGGCCGCCTTTACGGCGACGGCCGGCTGCAGTTCTGACCGCGCTCCCGCGCCACCCGCGTCCCGCCTGTCGGCCGCGCCGCACGCATCGTGCGGCAGTCGGTCTCGTTTGACGCGGCAACGAAACCTGCTACGCTGCGCGTTTTCGTCCACGCAACACACGATGGAAAACGCATTCAACGAACGTGGCGTCATGGTCACGCGCAACGGCCTGTCGGCCGCCGGGCAGGTATTCGCACTGCGTGACATCCGTCACGTCGATGTCGTCAAGATTCCCAAGAACCGCCTCGTTCCGTCGCTGATCTCGCTGATCGGCGCGGCCATCGCCGTCGCAGGCGGCATCGGCGCATCGAGCGCCGCGCTCGTCGTCGGCGTGATGCTCGTCGTCGTCGGCTACCTCGCCTGGGCCACGCAGGACATCACGTACCGGCTGATGGTCGAGATGCCCGACGGCAAGCGCGAAGCGCTGTCGAGCACCGACGCCGCGTTCGTCGAACGCGTCGCGCAGGTCGTGCGCGATGCACAGGCCGCCAGGACCGCCACTCCCGCCAACTGATCCCCTTCACGCGGCTGCACGCTTCGATTCACGGTTGCCGGACGCACGCGGTGCGTGCCGGCACGTGTCGGCACGTGCGGCTGCCTCGGCGAACCGTATTCCCGCACGTCATCGCCCGCCCCGCGCCTGCGCCGCGCGCGCCGACCGCCTAGTATGGAAGGAGCGGCGCGCCGCCGCATCGTCCGAGGAGGCCAGCATGAACGTCCAGTCGCTGTCCGGCACGCTTCGCGCGCAGGAATTGCTGATCGTGTCGATGATCCGCGCGCTGCCCCCTGACGCACGCCGCGCGCTCGTCGACCTCTACACCGAACAGATCGTCTTCGCCGAACAGGCCGGCCTCGACGTCCACAGCGATCGCGCGACGCACGAAGCGTTCATCGCGCACGCGCGCAACCTGCTGATCCGCATCGAAGCGCTGGCCTGACCGGCGCGCGCACGGCTCCCGAAAGGGCTGCCGCGGCGCGTGCGAGCCGCGCACGCGAGCGCTCACTCACGCCGCCTTTCGTCCTTGTATTGATAATAATTCTCATTTACACTGGTAAAGTTGTCAGTTGCCTTTCAATTCGCCGTTTGCCGCCTGCCGCGCGCAAACGGGCCAGCCAGGTGAACGCGTCACCCAGCCAGCCTTCGGGCTTGTTATCGTCAATGGGAGACCACCTGTGCATTGTTATTCGCTGGCGCGGCGGCCGATCTGTGCCGCGCTGTTCGGCGCGTTCGGCCTGTCCGCCGCCACGGCTCACGCCGATTCGTCGCCGCAAGGCGCCAACCCGCCTTCCGCCGTCCTCGTCGCCGCGTCCGCGCGCGGCGACGCGGCGCTGCTCGACCCCGTCACCGTCACGGCCACCCGCACCGCCACCGCCGCGAGCCGCACGGCGGCATCCGTGTCGGTGATCACCGACGAGGATCTCGAGGAACAGCAGGCCACCAACATCAAGGATGCACTGCGCTACGAGCCCGGCATCACGGTGCGCCGCACCGCGTACCGGCCGGGCAGCGCCGCGCTCGGCGGCGGCCGCGACGGCGATTCGAGCATCAACATCCGCGGCCTCGAGGGCAACCGCGTGCTGCTGATGGAAGACGGCATCCGCCTGCCGAACGCGTTCTCGTTCGGCCCGCTCGAAGCGGGGCGCGGCGACTACGCCGACCTCGACACGCTCAAGCGCATCGAGATCCTGCGCGGGCCGGCATCGGCGCTGTACGGCAGCGACGGCCTGACCGGCGCGGTGAACTTCATCACGAAGGACCCGCGCGACCTGCTGTCGATCTACGACAAGCCGTACTACTTCTCGTTCCGGCCCAGCTACGACTCGGCCGACCGCAGCATCGGCGCGACCGTGTCGGCCGCGGGCGGCAACGACCGCATCCAGGGGATGATCATCGCCGACGGCCGGCGCGGCCACGAAGTCGATACGCGCGGCAGCAACCATTCGGCGAGCACGCTGCGCACGACGTCGAACCCGCAGGACGTCTATTCGGAATCGCTGCTCGGCAAGCTCGTGCTGACGCCCACCACGCGCGACACCGTCAAGTTCACCGCGGAAACGGTGCAGCGGCGCGTGAGCACCGACGTGCTGTCGGCGATCAACCCGCCGACCACGCTCGGCCTCACGACCCACGACCGGCTCGAGCGCAACCGCTTCAGCGTCGACTACGACTTCCGCGACGACGCGTTCCGCTGGTTCCAGACCGCGCACCTGCAGTTCTACTACCAGGACGCGAAGCAGGACCAGTACGCGTTCGAGACGCGCGGCGCGCCGCTGAAATCGCGTTCGCGCGACAACCAGTACCGGGAACGCACGTTCGGCGGCTCCGCGTTCGCCGAAAGCGGCTTCGCGACCGGCCCGTTCGCGCACAAGCTGCTGTATGGCGTCGACGGCAGCCTGTCGCGCGTGACGAACCTGCGCGACGGCACGGTGCCGGGCGTCGGCGAAGCGTTCCCGAACAAGGCGTTCCCCGACACCGACTACACGTTGTTCGGCGCGTTCGTGCAGGACCAGATCGGCTACGGCCGCCTGCTGGTCACGCCGGGCCTGCGCTTCGACACGTACCGGCTGAGCCCGACCGAAAACGATCCGCTGTTCACCGGCAAGGCCGTGTCGACGAGTGCGAACGAACTGTCGCCGCGCGTCGCCGTGCTCTACGAGATCACGCCGGCCGTCATTCCGTACGTGCAGTACGCGCACGGCTTCCGCGCGCCGACGCCCGACCAGGTGAACAGCAGCTTCTCGAACCCCGTGTACGGCTACACGTCGATCGGCAATCCGAACCTGAAGCCCGAGACGAGCGACACGTTCGAAGCCGGCCTGCGCGGCAAGGCCGGCACCGGCTACGGCGTCGTGCGCTACAGCGCGGCCGCGTTCACGGGCCGCTACCGCAACTTCATCTCGCGCACGACGATCGCCGGCGCCGGCCGGCCGTCGGACCCGTTCGTGTTCCAGTACGTGAACTTCGCCGACGCGCGCATCCACGGCCTCGAAGGCCGCGCCGAATGGGTGATGCCGAACGGCATCACGCTGAAGACGGCGATGGCGTTCACGAAGGGCTCGACGCAGAACGACGGCGCGGCCAGCCAGCCGCTGAACACCGTCAACCCTTTCTCCGCCGTGTTCGGCGTGCGTTATGAGCCGAGCGAGCGCTGGTTCGTGCAGACCGACCTGCTGTTCCAGGCCGCGAAACGCGACAAGGACGTCGACAAGTCCGATTGCTCGAACAAGGCGTGCTTCACGCCGCCGTCGTCGTTGGTCGTCGACCTGCGCGGCGGCTACCGCTTCAACAAGCACGTGAGCGCGACGATCGGCATCCGCAACCTGTTCGACCGCAAGTACTGGAACTGGTCGGACGTGCGCGGCATCGCGGCCGATTCGCAGGTGCTCGACGCGTATTCGTCGCCCGGCCGCACGGTCGCCGTCAGCATGAAAGTGGATTTCTGATGCGCATCGCCCGCGCACCCACCCCAACCGCTACTTGAAGGAGTCCGACATGATGCAATCCGCCCTTCCCGGTCAATCGGCCGGCCCGGCCCGTGCGGCCGCCGCGCTGCGCGACGCATTCATCAAGCTCAAGACCGAGCGTCAGCTGCGCAACCGCGACGTCGCCCAGGCGCTCGGCGTCAGCGAAGGCGAGGCGCTTGCCGCGTTCGTCGGCGAGCACGTCGTGCGGCTCGACGCACGCTTTCCGGCGATGTTCGAGGAAATGCCGCGCCTCGGCCGCGTGATGGCGCTCACGCGCAACGATACGGCCGTCCACGAGAAGGACGGCGAATATGCGCAGATGAGCCACGACGGCCCGGTCGGCCTCGCGCTCGGCGACATCGACCTGCGCATCTTCTATCGTCACTGGGTGTCGGCGTTCGCGGTGCGCGACGAAACCACGCACGGCCCGCTGAAGAGCCTGCAGTTCTTCGACGCGCAAGGCCATGCGATCCACAAGGTGTACCTGCGCGCGCACAGCGACCACGCCGCGTACGACGCGTTCGTCGAACGCTGGCGTGCGCCGTCGCAGGAGCCGGGCCTCGACGTCGCGCCCGCCGCACCGAAAACACCCGAGCGTGCCGACACCGAGATCGACGTCGCGGGCTTCCGCGCCGCGTGGGAAGCGATGACCGACACGCACCAGTTCTTCGGCATCACGCAGCGCTTCGGCGTGAGCCGCATGCAGGCGCTGCGTCTCGCCGAGCCGCACCATGCATATCCGGTCGAAACCGCGCATGCGCTGCGCCACGTGCTTCAGCAGGCGGCACAAAGCGGCCAGCCGATCATGGTATTCGTCGGCAACGCGGGGATGATCCAGATCCACACGGGTCCCGTCGCGAACGTGCGCGAGGTCGGCGCATGGATCAACGTGCTCGACCCCGGCTTCAACCTGCATGTCCGCGAAGACCTGATCGCCGCCGCCTGGGTCGTGAAGAAACCGACGAGCGACGGCATCGTCACGTCGCTCGAACTGTTCGACCGGCAGGGCGACCACGTCGCGCTGCTGTTCGGCGAACGCAAGCCGGGCAAGGTCGAACGCGACGACTGGCGTGCGCTCGTCGCGACGCTGCCGGCGGCCGCACGCGGCCGCGCGCT
>NZ_JAAGPK010000098.1:0-32069 GCF_017104685.1 Burkholderia sp. Tr-20355
TGGGCCGAACGCGGCCGCGATTCCGGCAGCGCGCGCCAGACCAGCGCGAGGTTGAGCGCATTGAGCAGCGCGGCCGCGACGAACGGCGCGCGCACGTGCAGCGCGCCGAGCAGGCCGCCGATCAACGGGCCCGCGATGAAGCCGATGCCCATCATCGCGCCGAGCTGGCCGAAGCGTCGTGCGCGGTCGGGTTCGGCCGTCACGTCGGTCACGTAGGCGGTCGCGACCGCGACGTTCGCGCCGGTGATGCCCGCGATCAGCCGCCCGACGTAAAGCCAGGCGAGCGTCGGCGCGAGCGCCATCAGCAGATAGTCGAGCGTGGCACCCGCGAGCGACGCGAGCAGCACCGGGCGGCGGCCAAAACGGTCGCTCAGCGCGCCGAGCAGCGGCGCGCACAGGAACTGCGCGAACGCGTACAGCGCGAGCAGGATCCCGTAGTGGGTATCGATGCCGCCCGCGCCGGCGAGCGCGCGCAGCAGCCCGGGCAGGATCGGCATCACGATTCCGACGCCGATCGCGTCGAGCAGGACCGTGGCCAGGATGGCAATCAGGGATGGATTCAAGAAGGTCACTCTATCGATGATAGAGTGGTGATTATTCCATGGTTTCCCTATCGGTGATAGAGATGAAGGACATAGGGGCGCGACTGACGCGCGACACGGTATTGCGCGCGGCGCTCGACTTGCTGGACGAAGTGGGGATCGATGGCCTGTCGACGCGGCGGCTCGCCGAGCGGCTCGGCGTGCAGTCGCCCACGCTGTACTGGCATTTCAGGAACAAGGCCGAACTGCTCGACGCGATGGCGGAGGCGATCATGCTCGAGCGCCACGACGCGTCGCTGCCGCGGCCGGGCGACGCGTGGGATGCGTGGCTTCTCGACAACGCGCGCAGTTTTCGCCACGCGCTGCTGGCCTATCGCGACGGCGCGCGCCTGCATGCCGGGACGCGGCCGCGGGCGCTGCATTTCAGCTCGATCGAACGCAAGGTCGCGCTGCTCGGCGAAGCGGGTTTCGCGCCAGAGGAGGCGGTCGACGTGATGTATGCGCTGGGCCGCTTCGTGGTCGGATGGGTGCTGGAGGAGCAGGCGGAACCGGACGGCGACGCCGAGGCGTCGCTGCCGGATGCGGCCGAGTATCCGCTGCTCGCGAAAGGCTGGGCCGCGCTGCGCGAACGCAGCGGCGACGAGGCGTTCGAGCGCGGCATCGCGTGGATCGTCGACGGCGCCCGTGCGCGGCTCGCGGCGCGCCGGGACGGCTGACGCGTTCAGCTCCCCGGCGTGCTGCCGTCGAGGACGCGTTCGAGCGCGTCGAGCGCGCGGACCGTCGAATCCGGCGCGATGCAGTCGACGACGATCCGCTCCGGCATCGCGCGCAGCCACGTGATCTGGCGCTTGCAGAGCTGGCGCGTCGCGAAAATGCCCTTGTCGCGCATCGTCCGGTAGTCGGTATCGCCGTCGAGGAATTCCCACGCCTGCCGGTAGCCGACGCAGCGCATCGACGGCAGGTCGGGATGGAGATCGTCGCGGCGGCGCAACCGTTCGACTTCGTCGATGAAGCCCGCCTCGAGCATCGCGTCGAAGCGCTGCGCGATCCGTGCGTGCAGCACCGCGCGATCCGACGGTTCGAGCGCGACCGGCACGAAGCGGTACGCGGCCGCCGCATCGTCCGTGCGGCGCGGCGCGGCGAGCAGCGCCGACATCGGCTGCCCGCTCAGCATGAAGATTTCGAGCGCACGCTGGATCCGCTGCGAATCGTTCGGCGCGAGCCGCGCGGCCGTGTCGGGATCGACCTGCGCAAGCCGCGCATGCAGCGCGGGCCAGCCGTCGCGCGCGGCGTCGGCGTCGAGCCGGGCGCGCACGTCCGGATCGGCGCCGGGCAGGTCGTTGAGCCCCTGCGTCAGCGCCTTGTAGTACAGCATCGTGCCGCCCGCGAGCAGCGGCGTGCGGCCGCGCGCGACGATCTCGCCGATCAGGCGCAGCGTGTCCGCGCGGAATTCCGCGGCCGAATACGCGTCGGCCGGGTCGATGATGTCGATCAGGTGGTGCGGCACGCTCGCGCGCTCTTCGCGCGACGGTTTCGCGGTGCCGATGTCCATGTCGCGGTAGACGAGCGCCGAATCGACGCTGACGATCTCGATCGGGCGACGCGCGGCGAGCGCCAGCGCCGCGGCCGTCTTGCCCGAGGCGGTAGGGCCGAGCAGGCAGGCGATCGTCGTTGGAGCGGGGTGCAGCGAAGCGCTCATTGGCCGCGCATGAAGAGACGGTCGAGATCGTTCAGCGTGAGCTGATACCAGGTCGGCCGGCCGTGATTGCACTGGTCCGCGCGCTCGGTCGCCTCCATCTGGCGCAGCAGCGCGTTCATCTCGTCGAGCGTCAGCCGCCGGTTCGCGCGCACCGCGTGATGGCATGCGAGCGTGCCGAGCAGCTCGTGCTGCCGCTCGGTGAGCACGCGCGAGCCGCCGAACGCGTGCAGGTCGGCGAGCACCGCGCGGGCGAGCGACTGCAGGTCGGCGTCCTTCAGCAGCGCCGGCACCGCGCGGATCGCGAGCGTCGTCGGCGACAGCACCGCGAGATCGAAGCCGAGCGATTCGAGCGTGTCGCGTTCTTCCTCGACCGTGCCGATCTCGACCGGCGTGGCCGTCATCGAGATCGGCAGCAGCAGCGACTGCACGGCGACCGTGCGGTCGGCGAGCGCGTTCTTGAACTGTTCGTACAGGATCCGCTCGTGCGCCGCGTGCATGTCGACGATCACGAGGCCGTGCGCGTTCTGCGCGAGCACGTAGATGCCGTGGATCTGGCCGAGCGCGAAGCCGAGCGGCTGCTCGTCGTGCGGGGTGGCGGCGATCGGCGAGGCGGTGAAGCCGGGCAAGGGCGCGACGGGTGCGCCGGCCGAATCGCGTGCGAGGGGCGTCGTGCCGTCCGGCGTGCCGGCGCCGGTGTCCTTGCGGCCGAACAGCGCGTCGTAGAGCGCCAGCGGCTGCGCGACGGGCAGCGTGCCCTGCGTCATGCGCGCCTGGCGCATCCAGGTGTTGCCTGACGACGAGGACGACGGCGACGAGAAGCCACCGCCGCCGCTGCCGGCGCCGCCGCCCGTCGCGTGGCCCAGGTTCTGCCCGAGCGGCGTGTCCAGGAACGACGACGGCCCGCGCGGCGCGGGCTCGAGATGCGCGGCATGGCCGCCCGCCGTGGTTTCCGGCGACGCGCCCGCATGGCGCGCGAGCGCCCGCTGGACCGCATGGAACACGTACTGGTGGATCGAGCGCGAATCGCGGAAGCGCACCTCGATCTTCGACGGATGCACGTTTACGTCGACGGCTTCGGGCGGCAGGTCGAGGAACAGCACGTACGACGGGTAGCGGTCGCCGTGCAGCACGTCCTCGTAGGCCGCGCGCACCGCATGCGTCAGCAGCTTGTCGCGCACGAAACGGCCGTTGACGAAGAAATACTGCTGGTCGGCGCGCCCGCGGCTGGCGGTCGGCAGCCCGGCGCAACCGTAGACGGCGAGCGGGCCGGCCTGCTCGTCGAGCGGCAGGTGCGCGGTCGCGAAACCGTCGCCGAGGATCTTCGCGACGCGCTGCGCGGGCTCGGTCGCATTCCAGTGCTCGACGGCCTTGCCGTTGTGCAGCACCGAGATCGCGACGTCCGGCCGCGCGAGCGCCGCGCGGCGGATCATTTCCAGGCAGTGGCCGAATTCGGTCTGCTCGCTCTTGAGGAACTTGCGCCGCGCCGGCGTGTTGAAGTACAGCTCGCGCACCTCGATCGTCGTGCCGGTCGAGCCGGCGGCGGGCGACAGCACGCCCGTCTGCGCGTCGATCTTCATCGCATGCGCGGCATCGGCCGTCCGGCTCGTGATCGACATCTCGGCCACCGATGCGATCGACGCGAGCGCTTCGCCGCGGAAACCCAGCGTGGCGACCGCCTCGAGCTCCTCGAGCGAGCGGATCTTGCTGGTCGCGTGGCGCATCAGCGCGAGCGCCAGCTCGTCGGGCGGGATCCCGCAGCCGTCGTCGGTGATCGAGATGCGCTTCACGCCGCCTTCTTCCAGCACGATGCGCAGCGACGTCGCGCCGGCGTCCATCGCGTTCTCGAGCAGCTCCTTGACGACCGACGCCGGGCGTTCGACGACCTCGCCGGCGGCGATCTGGCTGATCAGCTGGTCGGGCAGGGGCTGGATCGCGCGCAGCGGGCGCGGAGCGGGGGCGGGCGCGGCGCCCGCGGCCGTTTCGGTGATATCGGACATGGCCGAATTATAGCGAGGCTGCGCCCGCGTGCCGGGGCGGCGATCCGTTACGTTTTTTCACGGAGCCTTAAGGTAGTTTCGGTATCATGGCTCCACTGCGCGCGCCGCCCTGGCTGGCGGGCGCCTCTGCCATGTCTGGTCTCTTCCGGCCGCTCCGGCCCTCTCGCCTTCGAGGAATCGCATTTGGATACGCTGCTTCATTTCGTCAATCTTGTCCTGCATATCGACGCTTTCCTCGGCGATTTCATCCGGCAGTACGGCGCGTGGGTCTATCTCGTGCTGTTCCTGATCGTGTTCTGCGAGACGGGGCTCGTCGTGTTCCCGTTCCTGCCCGGCGATTCGCTGCTGTTCATCGGCGGTGCGTTCGCGGCGACGGGCGAAATGAACGTCGGCCTGTTGATCGTGCTGCTGCTCGTCGCGGCGATTTCCGGCAACACCGTAAACTACCTGATCGGCCGCTGGGTCGGCCCGAAGGTGTTCAATACGCACATCCCGGTGCTCGAGCGCTTCCTCGACCGCGCCGCGCTGCAGAAGACCCACTCGTTCTACGACAAGCACGGCGGCAAGACGATCGTGCTCGCGCGTTTCATCCCGGTCGTGCGCACGTTCGCGCCGTTCGTTGCGGGCGCGTCGTCGATGAGCGCCGCGCGCTTTCAGCTCTTCAACGTGATCGGTGCGCTGGTGTGGGTGCTGCTGCTCGTGCTGCTCGGTTATTTCTTCGGCAACATCCCGTTCATCCGCCAGTACCTGAACGTGATCGTGCTGGTCGGGATCGGCGCGGCGATCGTGCCGGTCGCGCTCGGCGCCGTGTGGAAGCTGGTGCGCGGGAAACAGTCGGACAATGCGCAGAAGACGGGCGGGCGCTGAGCGCGCGTTTGCCGTTTCTTTGGCGCAATAAAAAAGCGTGGCGAGTGCCACGCTTTTTTTCGTCCGCCGATGCCGTTACGCGTTGCGATGCGCGACCGGGGTTTCGGGCGTCGGGTATTGCGCGTCGCGGAACGTCTCGAGGATCACGCGGTTGGTGTCGCAGTACACCTGCCAGTAGTGCTCGGGTGCCGTGGACGGGCGTACGAACAGCAACGGGCCTTCCGGCGTGAACTGCAGCACGCCGACGTCCGGCGCCGGGTTGGTCAGCACGTTCGGGATCTGCTGGATCGACGATTTCAGGCGGTTGATCGCGTCGACGGCGTCGACGCTGTTCGCGATCTTCGCGGTCAGGTCGACGCGGCGGTGCGACGTCGCGCTGTAGTTCGCGATGTTGTCCGAGAAGATCTTGTTGTTGCCGACGATCGTGACGATGTTGTCGGGCGTGATGATCGTCGTGCCGAACAGGCCGAGTTCCTTCACGGTGCCCGTGACGCCGCCCGCGCTGATCACGTCGCCGATCTTGAACGGACGCAGCACCTGCATGAACACGCCGGCGGCGAAATGCGCGAGCAGGCCGCCCCAGGCCGTGCCGATCGCGAGGCCGAGGCCGGCGAGCAGCGCGGCGAACGAGGTGGTCTGCACGCCGAAGATCTGCAGGATCGCGAGGATCAGCAGGATCGTCAGCAACACGCCGACGACGGAGGTCAGGTAGTCGGTGAGCGTCGGGTCGACCTTGCCGCTGCGGCGGACGACCTTGCCGAGCAGGCGGGTACCGATGCGGATCGCCCAGCGGCCGACGAACCACAAGACGATCGCGGCGAGGAGGTTGAGGCCGAAGTCGAGGCCGCGGGTCATCAGGAATTGCTGGGCGGTGGCGAGATCGATCATGCGTTCTCCGAAGTCAGGGGTGAAAAGGGCGGCGCATGCACCGGAATGGGTGGCGCTTTTATAACCTGAGCGGGGAGCGGCGGGCAACCTGTCTGACGTTGCTTGACGAAATGAAAGACGGGCAGGACGCGTGTGCGTGCTGCCCGTGGTGGGTGTCGGCCTCGTGCCAAAGGCGTCTGAAATGGCTCGAACAGGTTGTACCTGATGATTCGGCGACCGAGTATCGAGTGCCGTCAACGCATCGTTCGATCGCGAAAATATTGCCGCCCTTGCCAACCGGCATAACGTATCGCATTGCGCGTCCAGCGTATCGCCTTGACGAGCGGGCGAGCGCGATTGCCACGTATTTTCTCGAGCGGTCGAGCCGCATTCGGCGCGAGTTGCCGGACGATTGCCTCGGGCGTCGTGAACAGCGAGCGCTGCCAGTCCCAATAGATCGCGTAACGCAGCAACACGCCCGCTGTCAGCATGTCGAGCGACAGTCGGCGTTCGCGCCACGGCTGGTCCAGCGCATCATGCGTCAGTCCCCAGCCTGCGTAAAAGGGCAAGCCGTAGGTATGGACTTCTTTCCCGCGCATCAACGCGTCGAAGCCGGCGAGTGAGGACAGCGTATGCAGTTCATCCGCCACGTCGATCAGCGAAATGAGATCAGCGTGCGCATCGACGACGTCTGCGAGGTGCGCTGCGTCGACGAGCCCGGCGCGATTGCCGGACAGCACGTCCGGATGCGGCTTGTAAATGACGAATGCGTCAGGTCGGCGAGCACGCACTTCCTGCAACAAGGCTTCCGACGTGGCTATCGTGCCCGTTCCCAACCGGATCGACGCATCGTCCGCAACCTGGCCCGCGACGAGGACGATGCGCTTGTCATGCGGAATGCGCCATGTCGGCGCTTGGCGGCCGAGATTGTATTTCGTGAGCCCGAACTGCACGATCGCCTGCCGTAGCGCTGCCGCGCGCCGCAATTCCGGTTCGCTGAACGTCGCCTGGTTGAGAATGACGGTCAGGTCGCTCGGGCGACTCGCGTCGAAATACAGGCCGCGGCGGTCGATCACCTGGCTGCACGGCGGAGACATGTCGGAACCGAGTCCCGTCGAATGGATGAAACCGTCTTCAATCCGGATGTGTGCTGCCCCGTCCGGCAGGCCTTCGGCGGGACGTCCGCCCCATATCGCTGCATGTTCGTCGCTGTGCGTGTCGCGTGGATCCGCTACCCAACGTAATGTCCCGCCCCCTGCCGACAGGTACGGCGTCGCATACGGCCGCTTCCACCACTGGAAGCGCACGCCGGCAACCCGTCCGAGGTCGCTGTAGCGGGCGGCGACGGTATGCTGCAGCTCGATGCAGTCGAGGGCGTTTTCGAGCGTGCCCCGGGTGCCGCGTGCCGGGTCGAGGTAATGCGCGAGTTGCAGGAACACGGCATCGAACAACGCAAACACGGACGGGCGCGCACGCCGCTCCGCCATCGTGGTGCGATCCTGGGTCAGTCCCCAGCCGGCGTAATAGGGTGTACCGAACACATGGACCGGGATGCTGGACAGAAGCGCCGCCATCCCTTCGGACGCGCCGACGACATAGACGGCGTCCACCCGTCGAAGGATGTCCCTCAACGAATGTGCGGCGTCGAGGACTCCGGTATTCCCGGGCAGTTGTGTTTTGTTCGACAACCAATCGCCGGCGCCTGCGTCGGCGGAGCGAAGGATCCACACGTCGGCGCCGGGGTGCGCAATACGTGCTGCATCTGCCATCGCAGCAAAGTTTCCGCGGCGGTGCCCTGCCGGTGTGCAGATATCGGCATGCGACGTTTCTCGTTCGTCGATCAGCACGATGCGCCTGTCGCGACCGGATGCGTGCCATGCGTCCGGCAATTCGGCCACCCGGTGCCGAACGTGCAACGCATCGCTATCGAGGACTCGGTGGATCAGATCGCGACATCGTGCGTTCGCGTCGGCGACGGGCGAAGCCAGGAGCACGCGGTCGAGTGCGGCGACAAGCCCGCCGCGCGCGACCAGATCCGGCGGAATGCGGAACCAGGAAAGAGGCGGCGCATGTCGAACGAAGACGGGGCCGGGACAGACCGGGCAGACGGTACGTCCGAGCGATGCCGACGTGCGGGCAAGCGTGATGCCGAGCCACGAATCGATCCACACGAACGGCGACTTTCCGGTTGGCCACTTGCTTCTGCGCTTGCCGGGCACAATGTCGGTTGCGGCGGGTGGCTTGATTTCGGGCGTCATCTGAGATTCGGTCGGTGCCGGAATCATTTAGCGGATCGACTCGAGAAAGCCGTCGATTCGTTCAAAGTGCTCGGCCCACGTCGGCGCTCGAAAGCATTCGAGCCGCGCGATCTGGTTCGCTCGCTCGGCGCTGTCCGGCCGGGCGTACGCGCGAATCCGGGAGAGCCATCCCGGCCCGTCGAGCGGGTCGAGATAGTCGGGAATGTCCGACGCGATCTCGTGAAAGACCGGCAGGTCGCTGGCGAGCACCGGCACGCCCAGCATCAACGCCTCGACGAGCGGCATGCCGTAGCCTTCGGCGAACGACGGGAACACGAGCGCTCGCGCATGCTGCAACCACGCATGCAGCCGATCGTCGCTGCAATCCGATTCCTCGATGACCGCACCGCGAATTGTGGCGCACCGCTCCAGCATGTCGACGACGTTCTCGCATTCCCAGCCGCGCCGGCCGATGACGACGAGCTTGGGGGCGGCGTCGCCCATCTGCTCGACCAGGCGTCGCCATACGTGCAGGATGAACCAGTGGTTCTTGCGCGGCTCGATCGTGCTGAGCATCACGAAATAAGGCGCCTCGATCGGCGGCGGGCTCGGCGGATGAGGCTCTACCGCGGGGGCGAGCGGCGCGACGACGACCGGTGGAAGCGGCAGCGACGCTTGTCGCGCTTCGTTCGCCAGTTCGTCGTAAGTCGCCTGTGAATTGCTGATCAGGCCACTCGCATGCCGTAGCGCAGTATGGATGCGGGTGCGATGCGACGCGTCCACACCCGGGCGGCAGTACTCCGGGTGCGTCAACGGAATGAGGTCGTGAACCATGAAGACCGAGCGCGCGTTACGTTGCGCCATCGCCCGATAGTACCGGGTGAACTCCATCCCGTTGTGACTGGTATGCAACAAAATTGCGCGATCGAATCGTGGCGGATAAAGCTGGTTCAGCAACGCGGAAGCAACAATTCTGCGCAGCGCCCATCGATCGTGACTCGACGACAGCAGCAGCGAGAAGGCCTTCTGCGAGTCTTTTTCCGTTAAAACCGTGGAAAAGCCACGTTCGCTCAGGACTGCACGTGCGCGGTCGCCATACCGGCGGATGTAGGCCAGTCCGACTCGGTCTACCCCGGTGGGGATCAGGCCATCATAAAAGCGAGTGGCAAGACGAGTGACGTCTAGAAGTATTTTGGTCACGCGGGTGCAATGTGGTTGTGCTTGCGGAAATGAAAAATGTTTCTGTTTGCCGAAGCTTGACGGCTCATGCAACAATTCCGCCGGGTAATTCTATGGCATCTCGGATGACGGGACAAATCGCGCACGCGTCTATTGACCCGTGCAAACGCCGAGCATGCCAAACCCAATTGAAGCTTGATGTCAGATTTACCGATCCGCTCGCGCCGTCGCGCGCGGCTGCAATGGACTTTTGAGACCGCGCCTGTTTGCACCAAATCGGCCCGCGCCTTGGCGGGCGAAGGATTTGGCTGCTTGTAAGCCAGGGCCGCTGGGCGGCGAAAAACCGAAGGAACCTCAAGGGTATCTGTCGGCGATTCGGATGCTCCACGCCGGTGAATTCCCCGGTACATCTTACATTGTGCGGTAAAATCCGGCGGCCTTTGAATGACTGGATTGTTAAATGCAGAGTTTAAATCGCAGTGTTTGGTTGGCTGCTGCCATCGGCGGTGCCATTGGGCTGGCTGCTTGCGGGGCCATTCCCACATCCGGGCCGAGTCGTTCCGAGATTAATGCTAGTGGTAGCGGCACAAATCAGGTCAGTTCGCAAGGAATCCAGGTCGTCAATGTGACCGATCAGATTGCGCGGCAACTCTACGCCGGCCGCAAGAACACTGATTTCGCTGCAACGTTAGGCGATAACTCGGCGTTTCAGCAACAGCTGGGCGTGGGCGACGTGGTGGAGGTGTCGATCTGGGAAGCGCCGCCTGCCACGCTGTTCGGCGGCGGCACGAGTGACGCCCCGACATCCAGCAGTCTACCGACTGGCGCACGGCTGACCAAGCTGCCGACGCAAGTGATCGACGGGAGTGGCAACATCCATGTGCCGTTCGTCGGTGCCGTCAAGGCGTCGGGCCGTACGCCGAGTCAGTTGCAGGCGCTTGTAGCAGCGCGCCTCAAGAATATCGCGCACGACCCGCAGGTGCTGGTGCAACTGGCGCGTAACGAAACGTCGTACGTCACGGTGGTGGGCGACGTATCGAGCAGCACGCGCATGCAGTTGAGTGCACGCGGCGAGCGCGTTCTCGACGCGGTTGCCGCGGCCGGTGGCGTTAAACAGCCGATCAACAAAATCATGATTCAGGTGACGCGTGGCGAGACGGTTGCGCTCGAGCCCCTGGAGACGGTGATACGTGATCCGCGCCAGAATGTCCCGCTCAGGGCGGGCGATGTCGTTACGGCATTGTTCCAGCCCTACAGCTTCACCGCGTTCGGTGCGACCGGCAAGAACGAGGAAATCAATTTCGAGGCGCAGGGCATCACGCTGGCGCAGGCGTTGGCGCGGGCAGGCGGCTTGCAAGACTCGCGTTCGGATGCGCAGGGCGTGTTCATCTTCCGGCTGGAGGATCAGCAGGCGCTCAATTGGCCCAACCAGCCGGTGCGAACGACGGCAAATGGCAAAGTCCCGGTCATCTATCACATCAACCTCAAAGACCCGGATTCGTTCTTCGTGGCGCAGAGCTTCATGATGGACAACAGGGACGTTCTCTACGTCTCCAATGCGCCGGTGGCAGAACTGCAGAAAGTGCTGAACCTCGTGTTCTCCGTAGCCTATCCGATCGTGTCTGGCGTCCAGACGTTTAAGTGATTATGAAATTTTTGAAGCGAATTAACCGTTTGTTTTTGATAACGGTCGTCATTCCTACTGCTGCTTCGATTGTTTATTTTGGTCTTGTTGCCAGCGATCAATATACGTCGGTTAGCAGTTTTCTGATTCGCAGTCCGCAACAGTCCAGTGCGTCAGGGTTGGGCGGATTGCTGAAAGGCGTCGGTGGATTTTCTCAATCAGACGGCGATGCCTATACGGTTCAGAAATACATTCTTTCTCGTGATGCGATGATGGTGCTGGATAAAGAACAGCACATCAAGTCGGCGTTTCAGAGTGGATCGATTGACTTTATTAATCGTTTTTCTATCTTCGGGCTCAACAGCAGCCTGGAAGAGTTTTATCTTTACTACGGCAAGAATATCGTCGATGCCAAGGTCGAGACCGATTCCTCGATCGTGACGTTGAATACCAACGCATACGACCCCCATCTTGCATGGAGCATGAACAAGCGCCTGCTGGAACTGGGTGAGCGGATCGTCAATCAGATGAATACGCGCGCCCGGGCAGACTTGATCAATACGGCCCAGCACGATGTTGACGTGGCAAAGGAACGTGACCGGGTCGCCACGCTGGCATTGGCGCATTATCGGAACAGTGCGGGCGTGATCGACCCCGAGCGCCAGTCCACGATCCCGCTGCAGCAGGTTGGAAAGCTTCAGGACGATTTGATTGCCACACGTGTGCAGATTGCCCAAATGGAACGATTGTCGCCGAACAATCCGGGACTGCCGACCCTGCGCGATCGCGCGAAGCTGCTGCAGCAGGCGATCGATCAGGTGAGCCAGCGCGTGGCGGGTTCGCAAGGGGCTTCGCTGGCCAGCAAGGCCGCCGAATTCCAGCGTCTGACACTGGAGAAGGAGGTGGCCGACAAAATCCTTGCAGGCGCCATCACCTTGCTGGATCAGGCGCGCGTCGAGGCCGAGCGCAAGCAGCTTTACCTTGAGCGTATTGCCGAACCCAGTCTGCCCGACTATGCGATGAGCCCGCGCCGGGGGCGAGCCATTCTCGCCACTTTCCTGCTTGGCCTTGTCTTGTGGGGCGTGTTGACCATCGTCATCGGTGGAGTGAAAGAACACTATGACCGCTGACTATCGTCCGCCGACATTTTGGGAGCAGTCGCGCATTCAGATCCGCGTGATCTGGGCGCTGGTCATGCGCGAGATGATCACGCGTTTCGGTCGCGAAGGGCTCGGCGTGTTGTGGATGATGGCCGAGCCGGCGATGTTTGTTGTCGGCGTGATGATTATTTTCAGTCATACGGAATCGAAGGCCAAGTATTCGGTTGCCGAATATTTGGCGGTCAGCTATCCGACCCTGCTGTTCTGGCGAAATACAGCCAGCCGGGTAATCAAGGCCATCGAATATAATCGCTCGTTGCTGCATCACAAGCCGATCCGCCCGATCGACATACTGTACTCGCGCATCATTCTTGAATTTGCAGGCGCTACCGCTTCGTTTCTCCTGCTGTACACGGTATTGGTGGTGATCGGCATTTGCCAGCTTCCCGCTGATCCGCTCAGCATGATTCTCGGATATTTTTTGGTCGTCTGGTTTTCGTTCAACTTCGTCATGACGATGGCGGCGTTGTCCGAGCTGAGCGAGGCGGTGGAGCGCGTCTCGCACGTCATCCTGTACCTGATGATCCCCTTTTCGGGTGTTTTCATTCCGACATACGTCCTGCCGCCGCGGCTCGCGGAATTGCTGACGTACTTTCCGTTGGTCGACGCGGTGGAGTATTTCCATTACGGATATTACGGGGACCGAATGCCTACGCTGTACTACCTTGGCTATACGGTAACCGTATTGTTGTTTTTTACTCTCTTTGCTCTGTCGATTGCGCACATCGCCATCCGGCGCGTGCAATTGAACTGAGTTGAGGCCGGCATGATTGAACTGCGTAATGTCACCAAACGGTATTCGATCCATCACGGGCGATCGCATCGCGAAGTGCTCAAAGGCGTCAACCTTCGTGTTCAGGCGGGCGAGCGGTGGGGCATCCTCGGCCGCAACGGAGCGGGAAAATCTACTCTGATTCGCATTATCAGCGGGTCGGACAAACCGCATTCCGGCGAGGTCATCAAGACGATGTCGGTATCGTGGCCGCTGGCATTCGGCGGGACGTTCCAGGGTAGCCTGACCGGCAAGGACAATGTGCGGCTGATTGCCCGCATATACGACGTCGATTATCGCAAGACCCTTGATCTGGTCGAGGATTTTGCCGAACTCGGTGCGTATCTTGACGAGCCGGTCAAATCGTACTCTTCCGGGATGGCCTCGAGGTTGGCTTTTGCCATTTCGATGTCGATCGAATTCGATTGCTTCCTGATCGACGAGGGCATGTCGGTCGGCGATCACCGTTTTCATCAGAAATGCAATGTCGAGCTGTTCGAAAAACGGGGTGATCGCGCCATGATCATCGTTGCGCACCAGACGGATCTGATTCGCAATGTCTGCACTCATGCCGCGGTTCTGGAAAACGGCGTGCTCAAGACTTGCGAGACCGTTGAGGACGCGATTCGACTTTATGAGTCGCTTTGAAATAAAGCGAGAGTGAACTCTATGTATAAGGAAGCGGCGTATGCATGACACTGCATATAAGATTGGTGGTCTGGTCATGGATACCTATTTGCCATCGATCCCTTCGAAGATACTCGAGATCGGCGCGCAGAACATCAACGGCACATTGCGAGATCATTCTCCGCGCAATGCCGAGTATGTCGGGCTGGATTTTGTGGCGGGAGACGGGGTCGATGTCGTCATCACCGGCATCAGCGATTGGGGCGTACCGGACGATCACTTTGATCTGGTCATCGCGTCATCGGTCTTCGAACATGACAATGCCTTCTGGCGGACCTTTATCGAGATGTGTCGGAAGGCGAAGCCGGGTGGGCATGTTTATGTCAGTGCGCCTTCCAATGGGTCGGTGCACCGCTATCCGAAGGATTATTGGCGCTTCTACCCGGATTCCGGGCTTGCACTGGAAGAGTTGGCGCGCACCGAAGGCTTTGAGTTGACCCTCGTGGAAAGCTTCGTCGCAGAGCGGGAAGCTGATTCGTGGAACGATTTCTGTGCCGTGTTCCGGCGCGGGCCGTGCGATGCCGAGCTCAATCTGGACTTCGTCCACAACAAGGTGCGTTGTACCAATGCGCTCAACTGGCGGTCGTCGCTGATTGTCGATTCGATGGAAGCGACAGAGGACATGCGTCTTCTGCGTCAGGCACGTGACGACGCGGAGCGGGCTGTCGCGCACCAGCGCTCTTTCGAGGCGCGTCTCGCGGAACTGGCTGATCAGAAGGCGGCGAGCGAAAAGCACTTGCACATCCAGATTGGCGGTCTGACGCAGTTTCTTCAGGAGCGCGACCAGCAACTCGAGACGCAGGGCGGTCAATTGCGGGCACTGACCGAGGAACTTGAGAAGGAGCGTGCCGACGCCATGGCGTCGCAGCGCTCTTTCGAGGCTCGGTTGGCGGAACTTGCGGCCGAGAAGGCATCGAGCGAAGCCGGTTTGCAGACGCGAATCGATGAATTGACGACGCTTGTTCGGACGCGCGACCAGCATCTTGCGGATCAGGACAATCAGTTGCGGGTGCTGACGGAGAGACTCGAGAAGGAGCAGGCCGGCTCTGCTGTATTGCAGCGTGCTTTGGAGGCCCAGCATGCCGAGTTCGACGCTCAGAAAACGGCGAGCGAAGTGCGCTTGCAGGAACGGATCGGCGAATTGGTACAACTGATTCGCGAGCATGACGAGCATCTGGACGAACAGAGCGGGCAGCTGCAGGCGCTGACTTCCGAGCTTGCGACGGAGCGGGCAGAGGCGACTGCGAGACAGGGGGCTTTCGAGGCCGCGCTTGCGGAGCTTGCTGTTCAAAAGGCAGCGAGTGACGAGCGCCTGCAGGAGAGATTCCGTGAGATTGGCGGGCTGACGCGGCTTATCCAGGAGCGTGATCAACACATCCACGAACGTGATCACCATATCGCGGAATTGCGCACGCAGTTGCAGGCAATGACGTCGGACCGCGCGAGGGAGCACGCCGACTCCACGGAGATGCAGCTTGCTCTGGAAGCGCGGCTCGCGGAACTTGCCGCGCAGAAGGCGACAAGCGAAGAGCGCCTGCACGAGCGTTTTCGCGAGATCGGCGGGCTGACGCGGCTCATTGTGGAGCGCGATCAGTACATTCAACAGCGCGATCAGCAAATTTCCGGCTTGAAGATGCAGATCGAATGGTTATGCCGGGTTATTTCGGTGTTGACGAAAGGTTTTTCGACTTCCAGCAAGGCGCGAGCGCTCGCCTGGCTGCCGGCGTATTTCAGCCACAAGAGACAGAAGGTCTCGCTGAAAGAGCAAGGCTTGTTCGATCCGGATGATTATGTCGCTACCTATCCCGACGTTCTGGAAGGCAGGGCAGACCCTCTGCGGCACTACATCAATCACGGCATCAACGAGGGACGCATTATTAAAAAAGGGGTGCGACTGTGATCGACACTATCAATGAGAGAGAAGTAGCCGCTATTCGCGGGTGGAAGCATTTCGATGCCGAGTGGTATTTGCGGGAGTATCCGGATGTCGGCTGGATTGGTCTCGAGCCGGCATATCACTATTTGTGGATAGGCGCCCGGATCGGCCGACGGCCGTCGGCCAACTTTACTTATTTCACGGAAAATTATTCCGGAACCAGAGATCTCCTGAAAAGAATCGATGAAGGCGATTTTTCGGATCGGCCGGATATCGGGCATGTGCGCGCGCAGCCGGCGGAGTTCGTCGGCCCGGGCGGCATCGACGTGGCTGCGGTTCAAGGCATGTCCGTGGCCGTACACGCGCATATGTACTATGCGGATCTGGCCGGAGAGTTCGCGCAGTACCTGAGCCGGATCCCGTGTTCGTTCGATCTCTATGCTTCCACGGCAAACGAGGCGGCCCGCGAGTCCGTCGAGAAGGTATTTGCGACCATCCCGAATGCCGCCCGAGTTGATGTTCGTGTCGTGCCCAATATCGGCCGTGACATCGCTCCGTTCGTTGTCGAGTTCGGCAAGGATCTGGCGAAATATGACGTCATTTCGCACATCCAGACGAAAAAGTCGTTGTACAACAACGGGAAGACGGACGGCTGGCGGGAGTATCTGCTAGGTTCGCTGTTCGAGCAGCCGGAAAGAATCGCACTGTTCTTGCGCGCGCTCAAGAGCGGTCGCTACGGGATGATTTATCCGCAGTGCTTCTACAACTTGCCCTACATGGCCAATACCTGGTTGGCCAATTCGGGCGTGGCGCGAGCGTGGGCGCCGCGTTTCGGAGTGGAGAAGCTCCCAGACGGGTATTTCGATTTTCCGGCCGGATCGATGTTCTGGGCGTGTACGGAAGCCGTGCGGCCTTTGCTGGAAGCGGGGCTGGAGTGGAGCAATTTCCCGCCGGAACAAGGGCAGACCGACGGAACGCTGGCTCACGGCATCGAACGGATGCTGGGTGTTATTCCGACGTCCCGGAATTTCCAGCTCGGTGTCATTCGTGACACGCGGACGCCGAGCTGGTCGCGTTGGCGGCTCAATCAGTACATCGACCGGCCGCTCGCGCATCTGCACTCGATGATCGAAAGCGATGATGTGAAGGTCGTTGCGTTCGACATTTTCGACACCCTGCTGACCCGACCATTTCTCGATGCCGACTACGTCAAGTGTTTGCTGGACGCCGAATATGCGCGGCAAGGGATCGCCGGTTTCCGCGAGCTTCGCGTGCAGGCCGAAGGTCGGGCGCGGGAAGCCAAGGGACGCGATGTCGACATCCACGATATCTACCGGCACCTTGCTGTCGACGACCGCGGGGAGCGGAAATCGCTGACGCCTGACCGGGAAATCGATCTCGAGATCAAGTCGGTCCGGCCGCGGCATGAAATGGTGGCGCTCCTGAAATTCGCCGCTCAAAAGGGCAAGAAGGTCATCTTGGCCAGCGACATGTTCCTGACGCGGGCAGTCATCGAAGAGATGCTGCGGCGTTGCGGCGTTGACGGCTGGGACCATCTTTATCTGTCGTCCGAAGTCGGCGTGCGCAAGGATAGCGGCAAGCTGTACGAGCATATTCTGGCAGAAGAGAAAATTTTGCCGTACCAGATGGTGATGATCGGCGATAACGAGCGATCGGATTTCCAGATCCCTGCGGACATGGGCATCCGGGCAACGCACGTCGTCAAGCCGATCAACATGATGCGTGCGATGCCGCTACTCACCGACCTGATCCCGGATGCGGAAACGGCACCGGCGGCCGATCAGTTCCTGTTCGGCACGCTTGCGTCGGAAAATTACGGACCTGTCAGTTATCCCGATTTCTCGGCCGACGACATGTTCGGCTCGAGCGCACGGTCGATCGGCTACAGCCTGCTCGGTCCGATCGTGGTCGCGTTTTCGGAATGGTTGCGTGGCCAGGTGCGGGACAACAACCTCGATCGTCTGTATTTCCTGGCGCGCGAGGGCAAGTTCCTTAAAGAGGTCTTCGATTGCTGGCAGGGCGGCCTGGAGCAAGCGGTTCGCAGCGAATATCTGCTGATCTCTCGCCGGGCTGTCACCGTGCCCTGCATTCGCACGGTCGAGGACATCTTCGACATCGCGGCTGCCAACAACTTCTATGGCGCGTCCATGGCGATGTTCCTGGACGAACGGTTCGGCACCGTACTGGACGATCGGCAATGGGCCGAATGCGAACGGGCGAAGGTATGGGCGCGGCACGAGCCGCTGACGATCATGGATCACGATATTGATCATATTCGCCCCTTCCTGCACTTCATCACGCCGCATATCCTCAAGCAGGCCGGGCTGGAGCGTGCGAACGCGGTCGCTTATCTGCGCGACAAGGGGCTCGATACCGATAGCCGGGGCGCCGTGGTCGATGTCGGTTATGGCGCGACCATCCAGCGGCATTTGATCAAGCTGCTCGATCAGAAGGTGCACGGCCTGTATCTGATGACCGATACCAAGGGACAGTCGCTGGAGGCCGGTGCCGGCGTTCGGGCGGCAGGATGCTTCGCGGAGGGTGTCGAACGTGCGCCTACCGCGCCGCTCATGTTCCTGAACAGCTTCCTGCTGGAAAAGATGCTCAGTGCAGATGACGAGCAGGTGATTCGTTACGCCTCTACCGATTCCGTCGAGTTTCGTGAATCGGGTGACTACATCGATCAAGGGCGGAAATGCCGGCACGAGTTGCAGCAGGGGGCCATGGATTTCGTCAAGGAAGCGGTTCGTTTCCGCGACGACATGTCTGGGTCGCTGCAAATCAGCAAGGCGCGTTGTGAGGAACTGTTTTCGCGGTTCGTTGCGAGATTGTCCAGCAACGAAAAGCGAATTTTCTCGTCTCTCGCGCTCGACGATTTCTACTGCGGCAGAGGCATCGTGGCCGAGTGAGCATGGTGCGTGATTGCGGCGGGGGCGGGGTCCGATGTCGGCGAATGCCTCGCAATCACGCACGGGACATCAATTTTCTGAAATGAGTAAAGGTAGCGAGTATGTTGCTTATCACGGGGGGCGCAGGGTTCATCGGCGGAAACTTTGTCCTCGATTGGCTTGCCGGTTCGGATGAACCCGTCGTCAATCTCGACAAGTTGACTTATGCGGGGAACCTGGACACCCTGAAATCGCTGGAAGGCGATGCGCGGCATCATTTCGCCCGGGGTGATATCGGTGATTGTCACCTTGTTTCAAGGTTGCTCGCCGAGCATCGGCCGCGTGCGGTGATCAATTTTGCTGCCGAGTCGCATGTCGACCGGTCGATTCACGGCCCGGGAGATTTCATTCAGACAAACGTTGTCGGGACCTTCAATCTGCTCGAAGCAGTGCGTGCCTACTGGTCCGACCTCGCGGCAGACGAACGCCAGGCGTTTCGCTTCCTGCATGTCTCTACCGACGAAGTGTTCGGCACGCTCGGTGCGGATGATCCACCATTCACCGAAACCAACACGTACGAGCCGAACAGCCCGTATTCGGCGAGCAAGGCCGCATCGGATCATCTGGTACGCGCCTGGCACCATACGTACGGGTTGCCGGTGGTGACCACCAATTGTTCGAACAACTACGGTCCCTATCATTTTCCCGAGAAGCTGATTCCGCTGATCATCCTGAATGCGCTGGCCGGCAAGCGGCTTCCGATCTACGGCGATGGCCAGCAGATTCGCGACTGGCTCTACGTCAAGGATCACTGCTCGGCGATCCGCGCGGTTCTGGCGAATGGTGTGCCTGGCGAGACCTACAACGTCGGCGGCTGGAACGAGAAGCCGAACATCGAAGTGGTGCGGACGATCTGCGCGATCCTCGACGAACTGCAGCCGCGCGATGACGGCGAGTCGTATGCGGAGCAGATCAGCTTTGTCCAGGACCGGCCGGGCCATGACCGGCGTTACGCAATCGATGCCCGAAAGCTCGAGCGCGAGCTCGGCTGGAAGCCCGCCGAAACCTTCGACACGGGTATCCGGAAGACGGTCGAGTGGTACCTGACGAATCAGCAGTGGGTGCAAAACGTCACGAGTGGCCAGTATCGTACGTGGATCGACCGCCACTACGCACAATAGTCGCCTCGCCTGACAAGTCGCGGCATTAGGGGAGAGGAACGGGCGCGAGTATGCGCATCGCGGCGTTTGCGGAAGTGCGTAGCGTCGGTCTGGCGTTGTGCACTTGCGATATCGCGGCGGTTGCGGCACATGAGTTTCAGCATCCCGCAAAGCGACCCATGGAGGCCCGTCTCGATTGCCACATGGCACGGTGACGTATTCGAGCAACTGCACGACTGAAACGGAAGAAGAACGAGCATGAAGCGCAAAGGCATTATTCTTGCCGGAGGGTCGGGTACCCGCCTTTATCCGGCGACACAGGCAGTCAGCAAGCAACTGCTGCCGATCTACGACAAACCAATGATCTATTACCCGTTGAGCACGCTGATGCTGGCGGGGATCCAGGATATCCTGATCATTTCGACGCCCCAGGACACGCCGCGATTCGAGCAGTTGCTGGGTGACGGATCGCAGTGGGGGATCCGTCTGCAATACAAGGTGCAGGCCAGTCCGGACGGGCTCGCACAGGCGTTCCTGTTGGGCGAGTCCTTCATCGATGGCGATCCTTCGGCGCTGATTCTGGGCGACAATATCTTCTATGGGCACGATCTCGGCGGACTGTTGAAGAGCGCGGTCAGCAAGAGCGTCGGCGCCCAGGTCTTCGCCTACCATGTACAGGATCCGGAGCGATACGGTGTTGTCGAGTTTGATTCGGCGGGCAAGGCAATCAGTATCGAGGAAAAGCCCGAAGTGCCGAAGTCGCATTATGCGGTGACCGGACTCTATTTCTACGATGAGCAGGTGGTGGAGTTTGCGAAATCGCTGAAGCCGTCCTTGCGTGGAGAACTGGAGATCACGGATCTCAACGCGCTGTATTTGAAGGATGGTTTGCTCAACGTGCAGACGATGGGGCGCGGTTTTGCGTGGCTTGATACCGGTACGCACGATTCGATGCTCGAGGCCTCGCAGTTCATCGCGACGATGGAGCACCGGCAGGGGCTGAAGATTGCGTGTGTCGAAGAGATTGCCTATCGGTTTGGCTACATCGACGACGAGCAGTTGGAGCGTCTCGCGCAACCCCTCAGCAAAAACGGCTATGGCCGCTACCTGCAGGGCATTCTGAAGGAAGGAACGGGCCGGTGAACGCAATTGCGACCATCACTCCGGGTGTGAAGCTTTTCAAGCCGAAGGTATCGGGCGACGCGCTGTTATCCGAAACGGATGCAGCGGCGCCTGCTTTCGAGGATGCCGAATACTTTTGAGCCGCCTCCTGCGCAAGCCCATGTTTGACTTCAATGCCCTGCGCCTGACGTGGGGGATGCCGTTCCTGGTCGATTCAACCAGTGCCGAAATGCACGCGTCGAAGGATCGGCCGGGAACCCGAGTGTATCTGGTCGACGTCCGGTTGCTGCCGGGTTGGTACATGATCGAGCTGCGCACGAGCAGTCATGCGGCGCAGCTGCGAGCGCGGGTAAGGCTGCCCGGCGGGCCGTCGGCTGAAACGCTTGCAATGGCGCTCGGCTCACGGCAAGTGAGCAAGCGGCTTGTGCATCTCCCGGCGCGGGGAAAGATCGAGATCGAGATTGATTTCGACGATCCGTCTGCCGATCGCATCGAGACGTTCCGCCTTGCCCGGGTCACATCGCGGTTTGCGCATTCGCGCATCATGACCAAGCTCGAAGCGCTGCATCCGAGATACAAGCCGTGCGGCGATGACTACGATCTTGCGGACAGCCGTCGCGGGCGCGGCGACATGGCGCAAGCGTGGCGCGATTACTGTTGCCTGTTCGAGGAATCGGAGCTGCTGGTTGGGTACCCGGACTGGATTCGACATTTCGATACGCCAAGCCTCGACACGTACAAGATCATGCAGGATAGTCTCCATCGCTTCGCCACCAGCCCGGTGTTCGCGATCGGCATGGAGGTGTCCGATGTGCCGTCGCCGCACTGGGAAACGGCGATCCGTTCGGTTGCAGCGCAGATCTACCCGAATTGGCAACTTCTGATCGTCGATCGACGCCCCGGCGCCGACCGCACCGATTTGATCCCGCGGGACCTTCGTGACGATGCGCGCATCCGTGTGATTCCGGATCACGCTTTGGCAAACGTACATTCGACGCTTGACCGCACGCTTGCCGAAAGTGGCAACTGGGTCGTGTTCTTCGGACAGGATGACGTACTGCCGCGACATGGTCTCTACGTCGTGGCGGATGCGATCGACCGGCGCCCCGATGTCGATCTGCTCTATTCGGACGAAGACTGCATCGACATCGACGGTGTTCGGCACAGTCCACGGTTCAAGAGCGACTGGGACGAGGATCTGATGCTCTCGTCTGATCTGTTTTCCGGCCTTGGCGTTTACCGAACCGAAGTGTTTACTTTGTCCGGCGGGCGGGATCATCGCCACGGGGCGGCGTCGCGTTACGACATGACACTGCGGTGTCTCCCGCATACCACTCAGGATCGGATCCTGCACATTCCGCGTGTGCTTTACCACAAGCGTGCCGAACCCGGATCGACTCAGGACCCGGTTGCCCGACGTGATGCGCGCGATACACGCAGGCTTGCGGTCGTACGTCACCTGTCGCGGGCCGGTATTCAAGCGACTGTTTCGTCGACGGCATACGGCCATCACGTACGGTACCCCGTGCCCGAACGGGCGCCGCTCGTCACGCTCGTGATTCCTACCCGCAACGGGTTTTCGTTGCTTAGCCGTTGCGTCGATTCGATTATCACCAAGACGCACTATCGAGCATTCGAAATCATCATTGTCGATAACGGATCGGACGACCCGGATACGCTCGACTACATGGCGCGGCTTGCAGTCGATCACGGGGTACGCATCCTCCGGGACGATCGTCCGTTCAATTATTCGGCCCTCAACAATCGTGCGGTCGAAATGGCGAGCGGGGAGTTCGTCGCGCTCGTCAATAACGATGTGGAAGTCATCGATGGCGACTGGCTCGATGAAGTGATGGGGCACGCGTTACGGCCGGAAGTCGGTGTCGTCGGTGTCAAGCTGCTTTATACAAACGGAAGCGTTCAGCATGCGGGCGTCATCGTCGGGCTCAGCGGCTGCGCGGATCACCTGCATCGCGGGTTGGGACGCGACGAGCCGGGATATCAGGCACGTGCGGTCACGACGCATTCCTTGTCCGCGGTCACCGGTGCATGTCTTGTCGTTCGGCGGTCGTTGTATCAGCAACTGGGCGGCTTGAACGAGGTCGACCTCGCCGTTGCATTCAACGATGTCGATTTTTGCCTGCGCGTTCGTCAAGCCGGCTATACGGTGCTCTGGACACCGCACGCCGTGCTGTATCACCACGAATCCGCAACGCGGGGGCAGGACGATACCGCCGAGAAGATCGCCCGTGCCGCTCGGGAGATCGATTACATGCGGCGTCATTGGCATGACCTGATCGCGAACGATCCGGCTTATAGCCCGAATCTCTCGCTCGATCGATTCGATTGCCAGTTGGCGTGGCCGCCGCGTGTTGCATCGCTCCGGCGTCTCGCGCTTCGTACGCCCGGGGTAGCGGCAGATTGAGTGCCGATCCTTGACCGTAGTCTTGTCAAGGCTTGCCCCGTGCGGACTTGATGTGCTTCACCGTACTCGCTCGGACGGTGCATGACGGGGGCGCGAGACTGTATGTACGCTGTCTCCGCTTGCGCGCCGCGCGCGACATCTCGGGCGGCGGGACCGATTTGTCGCCGGTAGCTTCTCCATTTTCGATCAATATGAAAGATTTTCTCCTGTCGATTGTGCGTCGAACCGTTCGATTCAAGGTCAATCCTGTCCGGGATCTGGCTTTGTCCGGGCCGACGTCTTCCGACTGGATGTCGACAGGCGAGCATCCCCTCTTCGATCTGGCGCCGGAGAGCGGGGCCGATGTCGTCCCGACGGGCTGGGTGCATATCGAATCCAGGATGATCCGGCGGGGCGCGCATCTGGTGGCCCGGCTCCACGTGGATACCGGATTGGGTTTTACCGATGCAGAGTCCTTTGTCATTCCCGCGACTCGGCTGGGAATTGTCAAACATGTCGTCAGAATCTCGCCCGGGGCGCGCCGTTTGCGGCTGTCGCCCATGTGTGGCGAAGGTATCGTCCGGTTGGAGTTTCTGCGAATCACTCGAATAACTCGTGCAGAGAAGGTTGTCAGAATGGCCGGGCAGGTAATCGGTGATCTGATAAAATTCAAAAATACCAATCAAGCAAGAAAATACAATCTCACTTGGACTCGTTTGTTGACGGATCTGGAGGGCGCATACGCGGATTGTGCAAAATTGCGATTCCATTCTGCTCCGATGGATTACGAATCGTATGTAAGAAAATTTGATACCTTGCGTCAATCCGATATTTCAGAGATCAGGCAGCACATCGATTCTTTCATCAAGAAGCCGTTGATTTCGGTTCTGATGCCGGCGTGTGAGGCATCGATCGATTACTTGAAATCTGCCGTGCAGTCCGTTTTCGGGCAGATCTATGAAAATTGGGAATTATGCATTGCTGCCGACGAGGTGAATGATCCGGAAGTGGTTTCGTATTTGGAGTCGGTTTCTGGAAAAGATGATCGGGTAAAGATTGTTTCTCGGGAGATGGGTGGATACGTATCAATCGCTGAAAATAGTGCCCTCGAGATGGCGACGGGGGAGTTCGCCACGATTCTCGGCCGAAATGATGTTCTCTCGCTTCACGCACTTTATTTCGTTGCCTTGAAGGTCAATGAAATTGATGGACTGAATGTAATATATTCTGACAAGGATGAAATCGATCGAAACGGGATTCGAGGCGATGGCTGCTTCAAGAGTTCCTGGAACCCTGACCTGTTTTTCTCCTGCGATCTGATTTCGCATCTGGCTGCGTATAGAACATCCGTTTTGCGCGAGATAGGCGGGTTTCGGGTCGAATTCGAGGGCGCTCAGGACTACGATCTCGCACTTCGTTGCGTGAAAGCGAGCACGGCGTCCCAGATTTGTCATATCCCGCGCGTGCTCTATCATTCCCGGCGTGAGAATGGGCCCGGATGCGATCCGGACAATGGCATTGGCCAGGCCGGGCAGAGGGCGCTTTCGGATTACTTCAAGGATCAACCCGGAGTGAGCGTTTCCTGCGGGCATCTAGCTGGAACTTATCGGGTGCAGTATCCGGTGCCCACGCCCGCACCAAGGGTCACCGTCATCATACCGACTCGAGATGGCGGCCCGTTATTGAAGAAATGCATCCATAGCCTGTTTCACGGAACCTCCTATGAGAACCTGGAGGTCATCGTGGTCGATAATCAAAGCGAAAGCCGGGAGACGGTTGATTATTTGCAGTCCCTGTCGGCGAAAATCGGTGTGATGGTTTTGAAGTATGATTTCCCTTTCAACTACTCGTCAATAAACAACTTCGCTGTCAAGCATGCATCAGGCGATGTGCTGTGTTTTTTGAATGACGACGTGGAAGCAAGCGAGCCGGACTGGTTGAAAGAGATGGTTTCGCACGCGTGGCGCCCGGAGATCGGTGCCGTAGGGGCGAAGCTGCTCTACGCGGACGGATTCATCCAACATGCGGGCGTGGTGATGGGGATTGGCGGTTTCGCCGGCCATGCGCACAAGTTGTATCCCGCGGCGCACCCGGGCTATGCCGGGCGTGCGATGTTGACGCAGAATTTCTCGGCAGTCACGGGAGCGTGCCTGGTCATGCGGCGTGAAGTGTTTCAAGCTGTTGGTGGATTTGACGAAGAAAATCTTCCGGTGGCATTCAACGATGTCGATTTGTGCCTTCGTGTGCGGGAAGCGGGCTATCGAATATTGTGGACCCCTTACGCAGTCTTGTATCACTATGAATCCTATAGCAGGGGCGATGATCAGATGTCTCCCGAGAAGCGCGCCAGATTTAATGGGGAGAAGAGCTTCATGCTTTCCAGGTGGCGAACCGATCAATTTAATGATCCGTACTACAATGAAAATTTGACCCTTGATCGGGAGGATTTTGCTATTTCGGATTTTTCAAGGGTATATAATCCCTGGCAAGCTCGAGCGAAATGAGTTGTTTTTGCTATTTTAAAATTCTTCCGGAATACAGGTGGGATTCCGTGAAGGAATAGGATTTTTGGCTGTTATGTGATCCCCCCCTGGTGTATCCCGGAGAGGGTAAGGTAACGCAAAAGGAGTATTCATGGATGTAAAAAAGCGTCTGCTTCCGGGCATTCCGTTGATCGAGTCCCCACTGTTCGACGCCGAGATTGAGCAGGCGGAGTTGACGTCCGGCGAGCGCGAGATTGCGCGGGCGTTGAATCGCAACGGCTATGCGGTGATCGATTTTCCCGATGCTGAACTCGATGCGCGGATTACGCGTATTCGCGAGCGCCTGGCCGGGCAGTTTGTCGAAACGGGACTGAGTAGCGATGGCGTGGTCCATGGTGCTGGCCGTATCCAGGACGCGTGGATAAAGGACCCGGACGTCAAGGCGATTGCCACCAATCGTCAGATGCTGGATTTGCTCGAACGCTTGTATGGTCGGGCCGCATTTCCATTCCAGACGCTCAATTTCCGGGTTGGTACGCAGCAACCGTTGCATACCGACGCGGTGCATTTCTCGTCGATCCCGCAGCGCTTCATGTGCGGGGTGTGGGTCGCTCTCGAAGACATCTCGCCGGAGTCAGGGCCGCTTCAACTGGTCCCCGGATCGCACAACTGGCCGATGATCGACAATGCAACGGCCGGTCGGCGCGGGTTTGGGGTGCCCGGCGAATCGGCGCAATTGCCCTATCAGGAAATCTGGGATTGCATGGTGGCGGCAAAGGGCGCCACCATCAAGACATTCGAAGCGCGTAAAGGGCAGGCGCTGATCTGGTGTGCCAATCTGCTGCACGGCGGGAGTCCGCAAATCGATCCCGCCATGTCACGCTGGTCGCAAGTGACGCACTATTTTTTCGATGATTGCGTCTACTATACGCCCGCGTTTTCCGACGAATACCTGGGCCGTTTGCAGCTTCGCAATCTGGTCAACATCGTCGACGGTACACCCAAACCCAATTCCTATCTTGGCGAGATGGTCACGCAGTCGCCGGCCGGCGGCATGCCGCGCAAATCGCGAACCTTGACGGGACGACTGCGCAAGTGGATGCAGGGGTGATGCGTGCCGAATGCGGAAGGCGGGGCGTCCCTGCGACGCGCCGGGCCCCAGGCCGGCGACGAGGCGGACGGCATGGAGAAGCAATCGGTGCGGATGCCGGCCTCCTGTCGAGTCGGTCCACCCGCAAATATGCGACGCTCGTGCGAAAGCGGATTCGGAGAGGGGTATATGTCGTTTTTTTGACGATCACGCATATTTCTCATTTGCATTGCAATGAGGTATCCTCCCTACCTTGCGGCGGTCATCGCCGCCTCATTCAGCCATTGAGGCTGACACGAGAGATTACGGGGATTGCGCGCATTACATGTGCCTTTCCAAATCATTGCGCTCGTGCTTAGCGTCTCTTCGATCCTCGATTCAATAACTTAGATGCCGCGCTCGTTTCTCGTGCTGCAAGGCACTGCCTCGCTTTTTTTCTATCAACTCGCGCGTGCCCTCCAGGACAAGGGGTTTGCCGTCCATCGAGTAAATTTTTGCGGTGGCGATTTGTTGTATGGTGGGACAGGGGCTGTTTTGAATTATAGCGGCGAGGTTGGGAATTTGCCGCAGTGGTACGACGATGTCGTGAGGCGAGAAGGAATCACCGACGTCGTCATGTTCGGCGACTGCCGCGACATACATCGCGAGATGCTGGCGGTCTCGGCTGAGCATGATCTGCGGGTTCACGTATTCGAAGAAGGTTACGTCCGGCCGCACTGGATCACGCTGGAGAGCCACGGTGTCAACGGGCGCTCGTTGCTGCCGCGCGATCCCGCCTGGTATCTGCAGCAACGCAGCGTGACACCGCCTGCCGAGCAGTGGCAGGCCACGGGCTATAACCTGTACGAGCGCGCGTTCCACGACATTGCGTATCGTTTTGCAAACGCGATGTGCTGGCCCCGTTTTCCGAAGTATCGCAGTCACCGGCCTAAAAATGGATTTCTCGAGTATTCAGGGCTCGCTGTCCGGATGCTTCTGCAGCGCAAGCACCGGCGTGAAGCAGAGCGCGTAACGCGGGAATTGCTCGACGGCGTGCGGCCTTACTACCTGTTTCCTCTTCAATTGAATTCGGATGCGCAAATCGTCGTGCATTCTTCTTTCGATGGAATTCGGGCGGCAATCAGCCATGTTTTGGAATCCTTCGCGCGATATGCGCCGCGAGATGCGCTGCTGGTCATCAAAAATCACCCGCTGGACACAGGGCTGATCGAGTATCGCAATTTTTCGCTTAAAATTGCGCGTGCCGCAGGCATGGAAGATCGGATTCGTTTCATCGACGCCGGCCATCTTCCGACATTGCTTGAACGCGCACGCGGGGTCGTGGTCATCAATAGCACGGTCGGGTTGTCCGCGCTGCATCACAAGCGGCCGTTGGTCGCGCTTGGATCGGCTATCTACAATCTGAGCGGCCTGACCTGGCAGGGTGATCTCGATGACTTTTGGCTTGGCGGGATGCCTCCTGATATGGACCTTTATCACGCGTTCCTCGACTATGTGATGCATCACACGCAGATCAACGGCGATTTCTACACCCGGTCCGGTATCGCAATGGCCATTGCGGGCGCGGTCGCCCGGCTAGAGCGTGCGGATGACTAGGGCGCCGATCCGGAGCGTCGTAGTCACGGGAGCAAGCGCGGGCATCGGGCGTGCGCTTGCGCTTGCGTATGCGCAATCCGGCGCCGTGCTCGGCATCATCGGACGGAACGAAGCGCAACTCGAATCGACCGCGGCGGCCTGCCGCGCGCGAGGCGCGACAGTGATTGTCGGTATCGTCGACGTGCGGGACGCCGAACCGGTTCGCGAGTGGCTGCATCGTTTCGACGATCAGTATCCGATCGAGCTGCTCATCGCCAATGCTGGCGTCGCGAGCACGCTGTCCTCCGTATCTGACTGGGAGGACCTCGACCGTATCACCACCGTCGTCGATACGAATTTCTACGGTGCGATGCACACGGTCCTCCCGGTTGTCGAACGCATGCGTGCCCGCAAGCGCGGCCGCATCGCCGCGGTCAGTTCCCTGGCTGCGCTTCGCGGCATGGGGATTTCGCCCGCGTACTGCGCAAGCAAATCGGCGATCAAGGCCTATGCCGATTCTGTTCGTCCGCTGCTGAAGCGAGACGGAATCGGTGTCTCGGTCATTCTTCCCGGTTTTGTCAAGACGTCGATGAGCGACGTTTTCCCCGGTGACAAGCCGTTCATGTGGACTGCCGGGCAGGCCGCGGCATATATCCGCAGAAAGCTCGATGCCGGGCGCGCGGAAATCGCATTCCCGGGCCTGCTTGCGTTCGGCATGCGCATCCTGACCGTGTTGCCCGTCACGCTGGCCGATGCAATTCTCGACAAGCTTTCGTATCTGCCCGGCAAGGAAGACGTAAATTGACGGGCGCTATCTGGCTCGCGCTCGCCGTTGCGGCAGGCATATCGTTTCTGCCGGACCTGATCGCAATTCCGCGTGCGTCGTTGCGGCGTCGCACAGATGCGCTGCTGTTGCACGTGGTTTCTGTTGTGTTCTTCGCGGCGCTGATGCTGCTAGCCACCGCGCGCCCGATCTTTTCTGCATCCGTCGCGGTCGCGCTGGTCGGGCTCGTCGCGGTTGTGAGCAATGCCAAATATGAATCCCTGCGCGAACCGTTCGTTTTTACCGATCTCAGCCTGTTCAGTCAGTTGTTCTCGCACCCGCGGCTCTATCTGCCGTTCCTGAGCGCGGGCAAGGTCGTGGCGATCGGCGCGGGGATCGTGCTCGTCGTCACTGGCTATCTCGCCGAGGCGCCCGTCACGCCGAGTCCGGTGCTCGCGCTGGCGGCTGTTGCAGTTTTTACATTCTTACTGGCGCGATACATTGCAGCTCACCTGCCATTGGCGCTCGACGCCGAGGAAGATCAGCGCCGTCACGGTTTTTTCGCAGTCTTCATCGCATACTTGCTGAACGGCATGCGTCCCGCGGCATTCGAAGCCTTCCGGCGCGTGGTCGAAGCGGGCCCCTTCGTCTCGGGTACGTCGGTGCAGCGCCCCGACGTCATCGTGATCCAGAGCGAATCGCTCTTTGACGTGCGACGCATCTCACCCGCGATTGCGCCTGGCGTCCTTTCCCGTTTCGATCGCGCGAAACGCGAAGCGGTCTGCTATGGCGAGCTTTCGGTGCCGGCATGGGGCGCAAACACGATGCGCACGGAATTCTCGATGCTGACCGGCCTGTCGTTCGAGCGCCTCGGTTACGCGCGCTTTTATCCATATGCGTTCGTGCGTCGCGCGGGCGCGTCGATCGCAAGCTGGTTCGGCCGCGGCGGTTACGAGACGCTGGCGCTTCATCCGTACTACGCCGATTTCTTTGGCCGCAATCGTGTCTTTCCGTTGTTGGGATTCGACACATTTCTCGATATCGAATACTTTGCCGACGCGCCGCGTGCCGGCCCGTATATCTCCGACGCCGCCGTGCTGGACGCAGTGATTGCCTTGCTGGACGGCGAGCGCAAGAAACCGCGCTTCATCTTCGCAATGACAATGGAAAACCACGGCCCCCTGCACCTGGAGCAGGTTTTACCCGGAGAATCGTCTTCGAGGCATACTCTTGGCGAAGACGCCTCCTGGCGCGACCTGACCGCATATCTACGGCACATTGAAAATGCCGACGCGATGATCGGCCGCTTGCTCGATCATTTGCGTACCAGCGATCGTGAAACAGTCGTTTGTTTCTACGGCGACCACGTTCCCGCGCTGCCTCATGTATTCGAAAAACTAGGCGTTACACCGCAAAACAGCGACTACTTCATATGGCGGAACTACGGCACGGATACTCCCGAACGCCGTGACCTGGCTGCCGAAGAACTCGGGTCGGTACTTTTGCATGTGGTACAAGATGACGGAAATCGCGTGGAAGAGCCGCACGCATCCGAGAAAGCGACATAAAAGATGAACAGTAAGATTGCAATAATTGGGGTGGCTTGTCGGTTTCCCGGGAGCGCTAACAATCTCGGCGACTTCTGGCAACTGCTGCGCGACGAACGCGACGCAGTGACCGAAATCCCCGCCGACCGCTTCGGCACCGATTTCTACCAGCACCCGTCCAAGCGCGAACCGGGCAAGAGCTACACGTTCGCGGCCGGCGTGCTCGACAACGTCGCCGGCTTCGACGCCGCATTCTTCGGCATTTCCCCGCGCGAAGCGGCCCAGATGGACCCGCAGCAACGCCTGCTGCTCGAACTCGCATGGGAAGCGTTCGAGGACGCGGGCGTGCGCCCGGCCGACATGCGCGGCAGCAACTGCGGCGTGTTCGTCGGCGCCGCCAGCATGGATTACGGCAACCGCAACATGGACGATCTGAACGTGATCGATCCGTATTCGGCGACCGGCAACACCCTGAGCATCGCGTCGAACCGCGTGTCCTACCTGTTCGACCTGCGCGGTCCGAGCATGTCCGTCGACACGGCCTGCTCGTCGTCGCTCGTCGCGCTCCACCAGGCCGTCAAGGCGCTGCAGTCCGGCGAAGCCGAGATGGCGCTCGCGGGCGGCGTCAACCTGCTGCTGCATCCGTTCGGCTTCGTCAGCTTCTCCAAGGCGTCGATGCTGTCGCCGCGCGGCCGTTGCCGCGCATTCGATGCGACCGGCGACGGCTACGTGCGCTCCGAAGGCGGCGCATTCGTACTGCTCAAGCCGCTCGATCGCGCGCTCGCCGACGGCGACACGATCCACGCGGTGATCGCCGGCTCCGGCGTGAACTCGGTCGGCCACTCGCCGGGCGGCATCAGTGTGCCCGGCGCGGCCGCGCAAGCGTCGCTGCTGCGCAGCGTGTACGCGCGCGCCGGTATCGATCCGCAGTCGCTCGCGTACCTCGAGGCGCACGGCACCGGCACGGCGGTCGGGGATCCGATCGAGGCGCGTGCGCTGATCGACGTCGTGTCGGGCCAGCGCCCGGCGGACCGTCCGCTACTCATCGGTTCGGTGAAGACCAACATCGGCCACCTCGAAACGGCCTCCGGCATGGCCGGCCTGCTGAAGGCCGTGCTGTGCCTGAAGCATCGCGCGGTGCCGCGCTCGCTGCATTTCGTCACGCCCAATCCCGGCATCGATTTCGACGGCGGGCGCCTGCGCGTCGTCGATCGCTTCATGCCGCTCGACGCGGGCGACGCGCCGCTGACGGTCGGCGTCAACTCGTTCGGCTTCGGTGGCACGAACGCACACGTCGTGCTGACCGAGGCGCCGGCTGCCCGTGACGTGTCGACGGCTGCGCCGGAACCGGCCGATGCGCTGTCTCCGCTCGTGCTGACCGCGCGCGGCGCGACTGCGCTCGGCGCGCTCGCGGGCCGCTATCTGGCGACGCTCGACAACGGCGGCGACTGGCAGGCGCTTGCCGCCGCGGCCGCACGCCGCCGTCAATGGCTCGAACATCGCGCGATC
>NZ_JAAGPK010000099.1:0-31434 GCF_017104685.1 Burkholderia sp. Tr-20355
CCGGCCACGCCGTCGCGCGGGCCGGCCGCTTCGGGCAGCCGCGGCGTGACGCGCCGCACGTAGCGCCCCTGCGCGAACAGCAGCGGGCCGAGGGCGGCGGTGGCGAACGGGTAGCCCATGAGGTCGATCCGGTGGTTGGTTCAGACGAATGAAATCGGACCGGCGCGGGTGGCGCCGGGGAGTAGGTATTGTGTCCGATCGCCGCGCGAACGGGGCCGGATTGGCCGAACGGGCAGGGACGACCGCGCCCGACGGACAGGGGGTGCCCGCCCGGCAAGCCCGCGCGGCCCCGTCCGGCGGCATGCCCGAAATGCGCGCCGCCGACGTGTTAACATGCGCGTCCTGCCCGCGTGTCCGCCTGCTTCGCCAGCCTGTCGCGCACGGCATCCTCCCGGCGTTCCGCCGTCAACCGCAACACCATCCGTCATCATGTCCGCAGGCCTCAATCCCGCCCAGAACGAAGCGGTGCGCTACCTCGACGGTCCCTGTCTCGTGCTCGCCGGCGCGGGCAGCGGCAAGACCCGCGTGATCACGCAGAAGATCGCGCACCTGATCGAAGCGAAAGGCTTCGAGCCGCGCCATATTGCCGCCGTCACGTTCACGAACAAGGCGGCGGCCGAAATGCGCGAGCGCGTGTCGAAGCTGCTCGAGGGCAAGACGCTCACCACGCCCGGCAAGGAAGGCCGCAAGGTGCCCGTCAACCAGCTCACCGTCTGCACGTTCCATTCGCTGGGCGTGCAGATCCTGCGCCAGGAGGCCGAGCACGTCGGGCTGAAGCCGCAGTTCTCGATCATGGATTCGGACGACTGCTTCGGGATGATCCAGGAGCAGCTCGGCACGACCGACAAGGGGCTGATCCGCAAGATCCAGAGCATCATCTCGCTGTGGAAGAACGGCCTGATCATGCCCGACGAGGCGATGGCGATCGCGGCGAACGAGGACGAGCACCAAGCCGCGCTGGTCTACCGCAACTACGTCGCGACGCTGCACGCGTACCAGGCGGTCGACTTCGACGACCTGATCCGCCTGCCGGCCGAGCTGTTCGCGAAGAATGAGCAGGTGCGCGACCGCTGGCAGAACAAGCTGCGCTACCTGCTGATCGACGAGTACCAGGACACCAACGCGTGCCAGTACGAGCTGCTGAAGCTGCTCGCCGGCCCGCGCGCCGCGTTCACGGCGGTCGGCGACGACGACCAGGCGATCTACGGCTGGCGCGGCGCGACGCTCGAGAACCTCGCGCAGCTCGGCAAGGATTTCCCGAAGCTGCACGTGATCAAGCTCGAGCAGAACTACCGGTCGACGGTGCGGATCCTGACCGCCGCGAACAACGTGATCGCGAACAACCCGAAGCTGTTCGAGAAGAAGCTGTGGTCCGAGCACGGGATGGGCGATTCGATCACCGTCACGCCGTGCAACGACGAGGAGCACGAGGCCGAATCGGTCGTATTCCGGCTGTCGGCGCACAAGTTCGAGCGGCGCGCGCAGTTCCGCGACTACGCGATCCTGTACCGCGGCAACTTCCAGGCGCGCATCTTCGAGCAGGTACTGCGGCGCGAGCGGATCCCGTACGTGCTGTCGGGCGGCCAGTCGTTCTTCGACAAGGCCGAGATCAAGGATCTGTGCGCCTACCTGCGGCTGATCGCGAACGCCGACGACGATCCCGCGTTCATCCGCGCGGTCACGACGCCGCGCCGCGGGATCGGCAACACGACGCTCGAGGCGCTCGGCTCGTTCGCGGGGCAGGCGAAGGTGTCGCTGTTCGAGGCCGTGTACATGGGCGGGATCGAGGCGCGGCTGTCGGCGCGCCAGGTCGAGCCGTTGCGGATGTTCTGCGACTTCATCCAGCGCCTGACCGAGCGCGCGGACAAGGAGCCCGCGACCGTCGTGCTCGACGACATGATGGAGGCGATCCACTACGAGGCGTACCTGTACGACGCGTTCGACGAGCGGCAGGCGCAGTCGAAGTGGCAGAACGTGCTCGAATTCCTCGAATGGCTGAAGCGCAAGGGCACCAAGCCCGAGACGGAAGCCGTCGACGGCGAGGCCGAAGGCTTCCACAACGCGGACGGGCTCGCCGATACGGGCAAGAACCTGCTCGGCCTGATCCAGACCGTCGCGCTGATGTCGATGCTCGAGGGCAAGGACGAGGATCCGGACGCGGTGCGGCTGTCGACCGTCCATGCATCGAAGGGGCTCGAGTATCCGCACGTGTTCCTGGTCGGCGTCGAGGAAGGCATCATGCCGCACCGCGGCGGCAGCGAGGACGACGGCCCGATCGACAGCGAGCGGATCGAGGAGGAGCGCCGGCTGATGTACGTCGCGATCACGCGCGCGCAGCGCAGCCTGCACCTGAACTGGTGCAAGAAGCGCAAGCGGGCCCGCGAGACGGTCGTGTGCGAGCCGTCGCGTTTCATCCCGGAGATGGGGCTCGACGAAGCGCCGCCGCCGACGCCGGAAGAAGCGCCGATGTCGCCGAAGGACCGGCTCGCGAGCCTGAAGGCGCTGCTGCAGAAGTAATGCGGTAGTCCGGCGGACCGGAAAGACAAAACCCCCGCGATGCGTGTGCGTCGCGGGGGTTTTTTACGGATGGCCCGGCGTGATTACTTCGACGCGTTGACCATGTAGTCGACGGCCGCCTTCACGTCGGCGTCCGACGCGGTCGACCCGCCCTTCGGCGGCATCGCGCCCTTGCCGTGCAGCGCGTAGTTGTAGACCGTGTCCATCGAGTCCTTCAGGCGCGGCGCCCAGTCCTCCTTGCTGCCGAACTTCGGTGCGCCGAGCACGCCGGCCGCGTGACAGGCTTGGCAGGTCGACGTGTACAGCGCCTTGCCGGCCGTTGCCGCATCGGCACTGGCCGGCGCGGCCGCGGGTTTTTCGCCGGCCTTCGGAATCGCGGCGATCGCGGCCATGGCGGCGGCGGCCTGCGCGTTCGACGCGTCGGCGCCCGATGCGGCGGCGCCGGCGGCGGGCGCGGCATTGGCAGCCGGGGCGGCCGGTTCGGGGAAGTTCGCGCCGTCGTTGTTCGCCATGTAGACGATCGCGCGGGCGATTTCATAGTCGCTGACGTCGTCGGGGCTCGTGCCGCCGCGCGGCGGCATCGCGCCCTTGCCGGCGAGGGCCGTCTTCAGCAGCGTGTCGAAGCCTTGCGAGATGCGCGGCGCCCAGTCGTCCTTGTTGCCGAACTTCGGTGCGCCGGCGGCGCCGGTGCCGTGACAGGTCACGCAGACGGCCTTGTAGACCGCTTCGCCGGTCTTGTACGTGCGGGGCGCGTTGGCGTCCTTCACGTCGACCTTCGCGAGTGGCGCGATGCGCGCGGCGACCTGCTCGTCGGACAGCGCATCCGTGCCGGCGCCGGAACGGAACGCATGGTTCGCATAGTTGGCGAACAGGACGATCAGGATGATCGGAATCGCGAACGACGCGATGATGACGGCAATCAGCTGCCCGGGGGTTTTGACGGGAGATTCGTGGGGTGCTTCGCTCATGCTTGCCTCGTCTCCATGAATAGGAATTGTGAGCGCGGTGCAACGGCAAAATGGCAGTCCAATGAAGCACGGACGATTATAGACGGAACGTTTACATCACGGCGAGCGATGCGATGGCGCGTGTTTACCCGCACGCAGCAAGGCCCGGCGGCCATTCGGCGGGTAAGGTGGACGCGTCGTGGGAAACCGGGTATCCTTGCCGTCTTGCCAAACGTGGGCGGCCTGTATATGGGGTCGCTTCACTGTCTCACGCGCCCGTAGCTCAATGGATAGAGTACTGCCCTCCGAAGGCAGGGGTTGCTGGTTCGATCCCAGCCGGGCGCGCCATATGGCCTGATTCCAGGCGTCGAGTTTCCCCGATCCGTTGTTCCGAAATGGGCCAGGCGTAGCGTCACCGCACGGCATTGCGTCGATCATCGTCATTTCCCGCACCGTCCCCACGCAATTCCCCGCCTCACCGCCGTGCGAGAATCTCCCGCAACGACAACTCAAGCGTCGATCGCGGCGGCCGTCCGCGCATCACGCCGACTCCCGATGGCAGCCCTTCCGTCTACCCCGACCGCGGTCGATGCGCGCGCGCTGACCGATGCGCAACAGGCGCTGCTCGCGCGTCTGCACGCCTATTCCCCCGACGATCCACGCGCGCCGCTGCCGTACAGCCGGCGCCTCGCCGAAGCCGAAGGCTGGTCGCATGCCCACGCGCTGGCCGTGATCGACGAATACAAGCGCTTCGCGTTTCTCGCGCAGGCGGCCGGGCATCCGGTCACACCGTCGGTCGCGGTCGATGTCGCATGGCATTTCCACCTGCAGTACACGCTCGAATACTGGGACGTCTTCTGCGCCGGCGTGCTGCGCGCGCGGCTGCATCACATGCCCGGTACGGGCGCGCCGGACGAGGGCGCCGTGTATGCGCGGCGCTATCGCGACACGCTCGACAGCTATCGCCGGATGTTCGGCCACGAGCCGCCGGAGTCGATCTGGCCGCGCCCGGTCGATCGGCCGGCCGAAGCGGCGGCGCCGCAGGCAGACGAGCCGGCCGCCGCAGCGCCGCGCCGCGCGTTGGGCACCCGGTTGCCGAAACTCGCGTGGCCGGCGGCCGCCGCAAGCGTCGCCGCGACCTGCGCATCGGCGCAGGACTTCAACGTGCTGGATTACACGGGGCCGCGGTTTCTCGCGTTCTACATTCCGGTCTGCATCGCCGCGCTGCTGCTGATCGGGCTCCTGCAACAGATCGAATACCGATGCCGGCGCAGGCGCGCATTCCCATCGGACCTGACTGCCGAGGAGGCCGCGTACCTCGCCGGCGACGCGTCGCGAGTCGTGCAGGTCGCGACGCTTTCGCTCGTCCACGCGGGCGCGATCGATCTGACGATGGCCGGACGGCTGGGTGGGCGCGTGCGGCTCATCGACGCGACTCGGGCGGGTGCGTACGCGGACGCATGCGAATGGCTGGCCGGGCAGCCTGACGGGGAGGCCAGCTTCGGCGCATTCCGCCAGTTGCTGGCACGTCACGCTGCCGAGCACGCGAAATCGTTGCGCGCGCGTGGCTGCTTCTGGGCGCCGGGCGACCTGCGGACGGCGCGCATGGCTGCACGCGCGATTGCGCTGCTGGTGCTCGGCACGGGCGCGGCGAAACTGGCGGTCGGGCTGAGCCGGGGGCGGCCGGTCCTGTTGCTCGTCATTGGCATGGCGGCGTTCGCGATTGCATACCGCATCGTCGTGGGGCGGCTGACCGGATTCGGGCGGCCTGGCCTGACGGTGGGCGGGCAGGCGTCGCTCGCCGCGCGGCGGACCGTGCGCAGCGACGATCACGACGGGCCGGACGCATTGCTGTGGACCGCCGCGCTGTTCGGCGCGGGCGCGCTGGCCGGCACCGCATGGGCTGCGCATTCGATGGTGCTGATGGAGCCGCCGCCGTTGGCGCCGGCCGCCGCACGGGCGGGCGGATCGACCGGTTCCTCCTACGGTTCGAGCGACTCGTCGTCGAGCTGCAGTTCGTCGAGTTCGTGCAGCTCCAGCTCCTGCAGTTCGAGCAGTTGCGGCGGATGCTCGTCGAGCAACTGAGCGCGCCCGGTCATGAAGGCACGATGCGGACCGGGCGCCTTCGTCAATCGATCGCCGCATCCGCGGCGGTCGTCTCCTGAATATCGTCTCCGGCTTCGGTGTCTGCGGCGTCGATGATCGTGATCCAGTCGAACGCCGGCATCGCGGCGAGCTGGTCGGCCGTGGCCGCATACTCGTGCGGCGTGGCCCGCAGGTAACGCAGCCGGTCCGTCCACTCGGGCAGCGGGTCGGGCGACGTCGTCAGCACCACGCTCAGCAGATCCTGTTCGGCGCGTGCCGCGACGATCCGCAGCGCGGCCTGCACACGCTCGACGTCGCCGGCGGCGTCGAGGATCAGCACGCCCGGAATCGGCGCTTCGCGTGGCGGCAACTGCACGGCCGTGCCCTGACGTTCGACGCACAACCGGTAAAGTTCGCGATGCAGCGGCAGTTGCGCCTGCAGCGCGTCGCGCTTGCGCACGCGTGCCTGCGCGGTGCGGGCCAGCCGCCGGCGCAGCGCGGGTTGCGTGACCAGGCGGTCGATCGCATCGTCCCACGCGTGCGGGTCGTCGCCGGCAAGCAGTACGTCGTCGCCGTCGTTCAGGCCGATGTGCAGCGCCGGCAGGTCGCTCGCCACCACGGCGATACCGGCGGCCGCGAATTCCTGTCGCCGGATGGCGCCGGCCGCGTTGTCATCGGCATCGGCGAGCGGCAGCAACGCGATGTCCCAGTCCAGCGCGCGCAACTGCTGCGCATACGCGCGGTACGCATCGGGTGCAGGCAGGAACGTGGCTGCCGGATGGTCCGCCCAGCCGGCGGGCGCGTGCGTGCCGAAGAACTGCACGATGACGCGGCCGGCGTGGCGCGCGCAGACCGCGCGCAGCGCGGCGTCCACGCGTGCGAAGTTGGCCGGCAGCAGCGCGTCGCCCGCGACGCCGATGGTCACGCGATCCGCCGCACGGGCCGGCACCGGCCGCAGGAACAGGTCGAGATCGACGCCGTCGGGCAGCACGAACACGCGTGGGTTCCACGGCCGGTAGCGGTGCGCGAGATCCGGCGTCGGGACGACGACAGCGCTGGCGTTGCCGAGCGTATACGCGATGCCCGTCCACGCCGGATCGTCCGGCGCCGCCGGCGGCGGGCAGTCGGTTGCATAAATCACCGGCTTGTCGAATTTGAAGATCGCGCGCAGGCCGTCGAGCGACAGCCGGCCCGGCGTGTGGCGATCGAGCAGCACGGCGTCCGCCGTGGCGATCGCGGTGCCGTCGGCCATGCCCCAGACGAATTCCCAATCGTTGCCGAGCCGCGCGAACGGCAGCGCGACGCGGCGCTGCACGGACGCACCGTCGACCGGATCGAGCGCATAGGCGACGAGGCGCTTCTTCTGCCAGACACGCGGCACGTGCGCGCCGCCCGGCGCGGGTGCCGGTGCGCGAACCGGCCGCCGGCCCTGTTCGGCGAGCCACGCGTACAGTGTACCGTGGCGGATGCAGTCGGCATCGCCGGGGAGCACGTGTACCGCCGCATTGACGTGACGGTACGTGCGCGCGATCGCGTCCGACGGCACGACCAGCGCATCGGCACGCCGGATCGCGTCGTGCATCGCGGCCAGCCGGCGCGCGCTGCCGGCGACTTCCGGGCCATCGAGCGTGAGCGCGTCGAGCGGCCGGTCGAGATCGCAGACGACCGGCTTGCCGAGCGCGAACATCTGCTCGAGCGCGGGGCCCGACAGCAGGCTTGCGACCGCGCCGTGCAGGAGGACGATGTCCGCCCGCTGGAGCGCGTCGAGGTCGATGCCGTTGCTGCCGACGGGAAAGTCCACCGCCCATTCGCGATCGAGCTGGCCGAACGGGGTGCCGAACCGCGCCGCGACGTGCGGGTGCGTGGCCGGTTCGGCGCAGACGACGGCCATGCGCCGCACTGCGCGCGCCGCTGCCGCCCGCGCGCCTGCCGGGCCACGCGAATCGGGCCGCGCATCGAGCGCGCTGGCATGGGCCTGGGTCTTGTCGACGAAGTGCCGCAATTGCCGCCAGAACGTTGCCTCTTCTTCCCGGTAGACGTCGCGCGCTTCATGCACGGTCGCTTTCGCGTGCGCGATTTCGCGCGGATCGAGTCCCCATGCGATGCCCTTGCCGTCCATCACCCAGCGCTCCGCGTCCGGCATCGACGCGTCGTTGAGGATGCACACGACCGGGCAGCCGCACAGCAGCGCTTCGAAGGCGATGGTGGACCACTCGTACAGGTACACGCATTCGACCCGGCGCAACAGTTCGGCGAGCTCGTGCGCGGAGCGCTCCGGCACGCGGCCGGAGATCTCGATGGATTCGGCCGTCGCCGGATGCAGGCTGCCGCCGCGGCGAAGGTGGCGGTTCAGGAAGACGGCCGTGCCGCTGCGGGTCGCGTCGTCGACGCCGTCGCAGTGGAAGATGCGCGTATCGACGAGCGGGATTCTCAGCAGGTCGGCCTGCCATCCGTCGGGCACGATCGTCGGCCCGAACGCGAACACCAGATCGGTCGGCGCCAGGTCGAGCGGGTTGCCGTTGATGCGGCCGGGTTCCGCGAGCAGATAGCGCGCGACACAGCGTGAACCGAACGGATTGCCCTCGACGATCTCGGGATACACGGCCACCGGGCTGCGGCCCGCTTCGAAGTGGGCCTGCGCGATCTCCTGCGTCAGCAACGGCGTGCGCAGCGCGGGATGCACTTCCGTGGTCTTGAGGTAGGCCTCGCAGCCGAGCAGGTTCAGCGCATGGCACAGGTAGTGCATCGCGCGCACGCCGCCCGACGTCTGCTTGTAGCCGGGCGCGGTGAGGTAGTACGGATGGTCGAGCGGCGCGAAGATGCGGGGCGAGTCGTTCATGGGACGAATGGCGAAAGGCGCGATGAAGGGCGACGGGCGGCCGGTTACGCGCCGGCCCGGTAGAAATCGGATACCACGTCGATGACGCGATCCTGTTCCGCCTCGCTCATCGCGTGGTACAGCGGCAGGCGCACGAGCCGGTCGGCGACGTCGTCGGTAACCTGCATGCCGGAGCCGCACCGGCCGTAGCGCAGGCCCGCCGGCGAACTGTGCAGCGGCACGTAATGGAACACGGCGAATACGCCCGCGTCGCGGATCCGTTCGAGCAGCGCCGTGCGTTCGGCGAGGTTGTGCGTGAGGAGATAGAACAGGTGGCCGTTGCCCTGCTCGCTCAGCGGCGTGGCGGGCAGCGTGATGTGCCCGGCTTCGTGCAGCGGCCGCAGCGCGTCTTCGTAGCGTTTCACGGTCGCGCGCCGCTGCGCGGTGATCACGTCCGCGTGTTCGAACTGCGCGTACAGGAACGCGGCGATCAGCTCGCCCGGCAGGTACGACGAACCGACGTCGACCCACGTGTACTTGTCCACGTGGCCGCGGAAGAACTGGCTGCGGTTGGTGCCCTTCTCGCGGACGATTTCCGCACGCTCGACGAGGCGTTCGTCGTTGACGAGCAGCGCGCCGCCTTCGCCGGCGATCACGTTCTTGGTCTCGTGGAAGCTGAGGCACGCGAGGTGGCCGATGCTGCCGAGCGGCCTGCCCTTCCAGGTCGACTGGATCGCCTGCGCGGCGTCCTCGACGACCCACAGCCGGTAATCGGCCGCGAGGTGCGAGATCGTGTCCATGTCGCACGCCACGCCCGCGTAGTGAACCGGGACGATCGCGCGCGTGCGCTCGGTGATCGCGGCCGCGACGAGCTTCTCGTCGAGGTTCAGCGTGTCGGGCCGGATGTCGACGAAGACGGGCGTCGCGCCGCGCAACGCGAATGCATTGGCGGTCGACACGAACGTGTAGGACGGCATGATCACCTCGTCGCCCGGGCCGACGTCGGTGAGGATCGCGGCCATCTCCAGCGCGGCCGTGCACGAATGCGTGAGCAGCGCGCGATGACAGCCGATGCGCGCTTCGAGCCACTGGTGACACAGCTTCGTGAAGGCCTGGTCGCCGGCGAGCCCGCCCTGTTCCACCGCTTTCGCGATGTAGTAGAGCTCCTTGCCGACGATGAACGGCCGGCCGAACGGAATGCGGTCGAGATTGGGAGGAGCGAACATGACGGGACTCCGCGGGAGCATATGAGGGGCGACGGGCGGCAGCTTGCGCGGGGCGCGTTCAGCCGTCCTTCCTGACGAGCAGCGTGAATTCGTACAGCCCGTAGTCGTGCAGCAGCGCGACGTGCCGCGAGTAGCGGCGCTTGCAGCGATCGAACAGCGCGCACGGATCGGCGTAGTAGAGCCGTTCGGGGCGCATGAACGGCGGATCGGAATACGACGTCAGGCAGTTGAACGAGAAGCCGAGTCGGCTCGTCGCATGCAGCATGTCGAGCGTCGTGTGGATGTAGTCGAGCCACGTCGCGTCGTCGTGGCCGCGATGGACGTTGAAGATCCCCGACGCGATGCCGTAGTCGGCACTCGCCAGCGGCGTATCGCCGACGTGAAACGACACGTCGGCGCGGTCGCGATAACGCTGCCGTGCCGCGTCGACCATCTCGGGCGACACGTCGTTGCCCGCGTAGGCATGACGGCGTCCCGCCGCATGCTCGTCGAGGAAATCCACCAGCGCGCCATAACCGCAGCCGATGTCGTTGACCGAAAAGGCGTCGGCATCGGGCGCGACGATTTTCGTCAGCTGTGCGAAGCGCAGCCGCTGGCCGTCCTCGCCGTTCCAGTCCACGCCGCGCGCGGTCTGTCCGTGCTCGGCGAGGCGCGCGCCGTAATAGGCGGCGACGTCCGCCAGCAGGCTCGAGTGTCGGGAATCGTGCATCGCGTGGTCCTCAGGTCCGGCCGGTCACGACATGGCGGCGCGCCTCCGGGCCGCAATGAAACAGCACGTCGAGCACCGTCACGCCATGCACGAACTCGCCCCACAGCTGCGCATAGGGCGGATAGGCCGGATAGTCGAACCAGCGCACCGCGATGCCTTCGGCCGCGAACCGGCTCTCGTCGAGGTAGTCGCGTGCGGCGGGGCCCGACAGGTATTCGGTCGCGCCGGCCTGGAGGCACAGGTTCAGCAGCTTGTCGGTGCGGTCGCCTTCCAGCGTGTAGTCGGACGACGAAGAAATGCGCGTGGCGATGCCCAACTGCCGGTTGATCCAGGCCAGCATCGCGAGGTTCAGCGCGCTCAGCGTGTCGTGCCGGCCGTTCAGGTAAAGCGCCTCGAGCTGCTCCGCGTAGCGCGCGAAATGCGGCGCACGCGCGTAGTTCTGCCGCAGCCGCGTCCAGTGCTGCTGTGCCCATTGCGTGCCGTCGATCTCGGTTTCGCGAATGCTCTGGTGATAACGGCCTTTCACCTTGACCGGCACGGTCAGCCACTGCACGCCTTGCGGCGTCTTGATCTGGTTGCGGTTGCGCCAGTCGCGCCGCGTGTACTGCGCGTCGTCGTACAGGATGAACTCATCGGTCGCGGCGATCAGGTCGAAGTACCCCTTCCACGGGATGTAGTTCGACTGGACGATCGCGATGCGCTTCGGCTGCGGATTCATGTCGATCAGGCGGGGATGTGACCGTACCGGTACATGTCGACGAGCTCGGGCGGAATGCCCCAGTCCGTCGCGCCGAGCCGGTCGTGCAGCGCCTCGAGATCCGCGCGGCTCGCGCGTTCGAGCTGTTCGACCATGCGGTTGCGCGCCGGGACGAAGTCGTGCTGGAAAGCCGCGTTGATCTGGTGGCGGACCGTCTTGGCGATCGCCGCTTCGCGCGACAGGTTGCGGATCAGCGGCCGCTCCGGCGCGAGGTCCGCATAACGCGGGTCGATCGGCTCGCCGCGCATCGCCGCGACGAGGTCGCGGCACAGCACCGGCGACAGGTGAAAGCCGTCGCGCTTGGTGCCGCCGAGGATCCACAGGTCGCGCACGCTGGTCGCGCCGATCAGCGGATAGAGATCGGATGTCGTCGGGCGCCAGCCGACGTTGACGTTGACGAGATTCGCGCGCGAGAAACGCGTATTGATCTGGTCCATCGCCGATTTGAGCAGCGTGTACGCGCTGCCGGCATGCCCGTGTTCGTGCGGCACCGGGCTGATGTAGTTGCTGGCGCCGACGAGCGTGCGGTCCGGGCCGTACGGCGCCGAATAGACGCCGCACGCGAGGCCGCGGTTGGTCGTGCGCACGCAGTGCGTATGCACGTTCTCGCTGCTCTGCAGTTCGATCGACATGCCGATGCCGTAGAACAGCCGCTGCACCGGCAGCTCCGGCAGGCTCGCCTGCAGCACGCGCGTCAGGTTCGCGCCGTTGCAGAGCACGAAGCGGTCGGCCTCGACCGTCGAGCCGTCGCTCAGCCGGGCACCGGTCACGCGCCCGCTCGCGACGTCGATGCGCTCGACTTCGGCCGAAACGAAGGTGACAGGGCCTGCCGCGGCCACGCTGGCCTGGAGCGCATCGAGAAACTGTTTCGGGTTCGTCCAGCCTTCGCGCCTCAGATACACCGCGTTCAGCGCGCGGAACTGCGGATGCGGGTGATAGTTCGGGATGCCGGCGGGATCGACGGCCTCGCACGGCTCCTCGAATTCGCGGCAGAAGCGCCGCATCGCCGCGAAGTTCTCGTCGTCGAGCGCGTCGGTGGCCGCGTTGTTGAGCACGTAGGTGCCGAAGCCGTGCGCGACCGCGTGCGCCGGTGTGCAGATCTCGGCGAACACGCCGGGCCAGGCGGCGGTCGCCGCGCGGCTCAGCTCGAACTTGAAGCGGTCGAGCGGCGTGCCGAGCGAATCGCCTTCCAGTTCGGTGAACGAGTTGAGCATCGCGGCGGCCGCGCGCGTCGCGGAACCTGGGCGCTGCGCGGGACCGACGACGACGAGCTCGATGCCCGGCTCGGCGCGCTGCCAGGCACGGGCCGTCATCAGCCCGAGGATGCCGTTGCCGAGGATCGCGATCTTCATGGGCGCACCCCGCCGCCTTCCGGGAACGTCAGATAGCACAGCGACGGATACGATTTCGCCTTGTGGATGCGGTGCGGGTGCTTGCCGAGCAGCTCGCGCACGTAGTGGATCCCTTCGGCCGGCGTCTGGCCGCCGCGCGTGAGCTGCCAGAACGCGACCACGCCGCCGGGCACGAGCCGCTTCATCACGGTCTCGAAGGCGTGGCGCGTCGGTCCCGGCACGTTCAGGTCGAACCACGCGAGCGCGACCGGTTCGCCGGGATGCGCTTCCTCGTAGGCGGCGAGCGTTTCGCGGCAGTCGCCTTCCCACACGTGGTGCTTGCCGTTCACGTGGCCCATCGCGTTGTTGCGTTCGTGCAGCGACAGCAGGTTGCGCAGCAGGTCCGCGTAGTCGCCGGCGAGCGAGTACGTGCCGTCGGAGAACAGCTTGCGATCGCGCGAATCGGTGTCGGAGAAGCCCGCGTAGCCGGTGAACGTATCGAACGCGTGAATCCGGCGCTGGAAGTTCAGCGGCTCGAGGATCGCGCGGAAGTTCTCGCACAGCACGGCGGTCTGCCCGCGCCAGGTGCCCAGATCGAGGATCGAGCCGGGCAACGGCACGATCTGCTCGTAGACCTCGAACGTCGCGAGAATCCGCGCGAGCAGCGAGCCGCGCACGAACAGGCCGAGCGAGCGTTCGAGTTCCTCCTGCGTCGCCGGATAGGTCTGCATCAGGTCGAACAGTTCGCGCCGCGCGGCGAGCTGATCGTCGTTCGAGTTGGAGATGATTGAGGACTCGTGCATACACATGGCTCCAGGCGCTGAGGGTGGATTCGAGGGCATCCCCAGCCGCGGGCCGGCAAGCGGCTTGCGCCCGGCGCGATCGTCCGCGCGGTGGACGCCTCCAAGTCTGTGCCCGAGTCTATCGATCCGCGCCCGGATCGAACGGCGGATTAGCGGGCCGTTTCACCCCGCATTTCGACGGATGCCGCCGCGACCGGCGGCCGGGCGGGCGCAGCCGCCGCATGCCGCCGCAATGCCGAAAACCGTTATCCGGCGCGGCCCGGCGCGATTCGGCACCCATGCGCGGCATGCCGTCTCGGCCGACGATCCGCGTTCCGCGCCGCTCGAGCCGCAACCTTGACCGGCGTCATGCCGGCACCCGCGCGGTCACATGAAAAGCGACCAAATCCGGCACCTGCTCCGCCGATTGGAACGACAGGCGCGCGCCGAGAATGCTGGCATGTCGAAGGCCGTCCGCCCGCATGCCGACCGGTATCCGCCCGGGCGTGCCTTCGCGATCACGTGCCGGCCCGCGCGCCGGTGCGCGCGCCCCTATCGAACCCAGGCTGGCTTACCACGATGACTGATCTCACGCTGCCCGACTCTCCCGTCGCCACGATCGAAGCGGCGCTGGCGCTGCACCAGGCCGACCGCCTCGAAGAAGCCGAGACGCTGTACCGGCAACTCCTCGACGCCGACCCCCGGCACGCGGACGCGCTGCACCTGCTCGGCCTGATCGGTCACCAGTACGGGCGCTATCAGGAGGCGTCCGAACTGATCATGGCGGCGATCGAGATCAAGCCCGACGCGATCTACTACTACAACCTCGGCAACGTGATGCAGGCGCACAACCGCCCGGCCGCGGCCGCCGAGTGTTTCCGCCTCGCGATCGAGCTGCGGCCCGACTACGTCGACGCGCACAACAACCTCGGCAACGCGCAGCGGCTGGCGGGCAATGCGCGCGCGGCCGTCGACGCGTTCTGCCAGGCGATCGCGCTGCAGCCCGACCACGGGCAGGCGTACAACAATCTCGGCAATGCGCTGCTCGACCTGAACGAGATTCCGGCCGCGCTCGAGGCGTACCAGCACGCGGTCGCGCTGCGCCCCGAGCTGCCCGAGCCGCGCAGCAACCTGCTGTTCGCGTACCACTACAGCGATGCGTTCGACCAGCAGGCGTATCTCGACGAAGCGGCCCGCTTCGACGCGCTCGTCACCGGCCGCGCGCAACCGTGGTCGACCTGGCTCGTCGACCTGACCGCGCGCATCGGCCGGCCGCTGCGCGTCGGCATCGTATCGGGCGACCTGAAGTCGCATCCGGTCGGCTATTTCATCGAAGGGATGCTCGCGCACCTGAACGGCGCGCGTGTCGAGCTGCATGCGTACCCGACGCGCGACGTCGAGGACGACGTCACCGCGCGCCTCAAGCAGCGCTTCGCGTCGTGGACCCGCCTCGCGGGCCTCGGCGACGCCGCCGCGGCCGCCCGGATCCGCGACGACCGCATCGACGTGCTGATCGATGCGTCGGGCCACACGATCCACAACCGCCTGCCGCTGTTCGCGTGGAAGCCCGCGCCGCTGCAGGTGAGCTGGCCCGGCTATTTCGCGAGCACCGGCATGCGCGCGATCGACTACGTGCTCGGCGACCGCCACGTGATGCCGGACGACGAGGCCGCGCATTTCGTCGAGCGCGCATGGCATTTGCCCGACAGCTACCTGTGCTTCACGCCGCCGGCTGTCGAGCTCGACGCCGGCCCGCTGCCGATGCTCGCGAGCGGTTATCCGACCTTCGGCTATTTCGGCAAGCTCGCGAAGCTCACCGACCGCGTGATCGCGGTGTGGTCGCGCGTGCTGGCCGACGTGCCGAACGCGAAGCTGTTCGTGAAGGCGCCGCATCTGGACGACCCGCGCGAGCAGGACGCGCTGTCGGCCCGCTTCGCGGCGCACGGCATCGGCGCGGCGCGCCTGCTGTTCGAGGGCCGCTCGCCGCGCGACGAATACCTCGCCGCGTACCGGCGCGTCGACCTGATGCTGAGCCCGTTCCCGTACCCGGGCGGCACGACGACGGCCGAAGCGCTGTGGATGGGCGTGCCGGTGCTCGGCCGCCGCGGCGCGCGGTTCCTGTCGCACATCTGCGAAAGCCTGCTGCACGCGGCGCGCCTGCCGGAATGGATCGCTGACGACGATGACGATGCGTACGTCGCGAAAGCCGTCGCGTTCGCGCGCAATCCGGCCGAGCTGGCCGTGCTGCGCACGACGCTGCGGGCGCAGGTGCTCGCCGCGCCGCTGTGCGACGCGCCCCGCTTCGCGCGCCATTTCGAGGACGCGCTGCACGCGATGTGGGCGCGCCACGTCGAGGCCGCGCCGGGAGCCGCGTCGTGAACGGCCGGTCCGTGCTCGTCACCGGCGGTGCGGGTTTTCTCGGCTCGCACCTGTGCGAGCGCCTCGTCGGCGCCGGCTACGACGTGATGTGCGTCGACAACTTCTACACGGGCAGCAAGCACAATGTCGCGCACCTGATCGGGCACGTCAATTTCGAGCTGATCCGCCACGACGTGTGGCTGCCGCTGTACGTCGAAGCCGACCGCGTATTCAACATGGCGTGCCCGGCGAGCCCGGTGCACTACCAGAGCGATCCCGTATCGACGGTGAAGACGGCCGTGCTCGGCGCGATCAACATGCTCGGCCTCGCGAAGCGCTGCGGCGCGCGCATCCTGCAGGCGTCGACGAGCGAGGTGTACGGCGACGCGCAGCAGCATCCTCAGCAGGAAAGCTACTGGGGCAACGTCAATCCGAACGGGCCGCGCGCGTGCTACGACGAAGGCAAGCGCTGCGCCGAGACGCTGTTCTTCGACTATCACCGGCAGCACGGCGTCGACATCCGCGTGGTGCGGATCTTCAACACCTACGGCCCGCGCATGCGCGCCGACGACGGGCGCGTCGTGTCGAACTTCATCATGCAGGCGCTGCGCGGCGAACCGATCACGCTGTACGGCGACGGTAGCCAGACGCGCTCGTTCTGCTACGTCGACGATCTCGTCGAAGGCCTGCTGCGCATGATGGATCAGAACGACGACACCGGCCCGATGAACCTCGGCAATCCGAGCGAGATCACGATCCGCGAGCTGGCCGAATGCGTGCTGCGGCTCACGGGTTCGAAAAGCCGCATCGAATATCGCCCGCTGCCCGCCGACGATCCGCTGCAGCGCCGCCCCGACATCGGCCGTGCGCGTCAGCGCCTCGACTGGCAGCCCGGCGTCGCGCTCGAGGACGGCCTGAAGGAAACGATCGCCTATTTCCGCAAACAGGTGAATGCATGACCCCCGAACTGATCGACGCCACCTGCCCCGTTTGCGCGCATACCGTTGCCGCGCCGTTCTTCCCGGCCGGCGAGCACACGCTCGCGACGCTTGCCTGGCCCGCGTCCGCCGAAGCGGCCCGCCGGCTGCCGCGCCATGTGCTCGACTTCGTCCAGTGCCCGCGGTGCTCGCACGTGTGGAACCACCGCTTCAGCTACGATGCGATTCCGTATCAGAGCAACCCGAACCGGATGTTCAACAGCGGCGGGATCTGGAAGGGCCATCTCGCGGCCACGCGCGACCTGCTGCTCGGCGCGCTGCCGGCCGAACCGGCCGTCGTCGAGATCGGCTGCGGCGAAGGGCATTTCGTGCGCGGGCTCGCCGAAGCGAGCCGCGGCGGCCGCTTCGCCGGCTTCGATCCGAACGCGAGCGCGGGCACCGGCCACGGCATCGAGTTCCATGCGCGGCTGTTCGAGCCGCTCGCCGACATGCCGGCCTTCCGGCCCGATGCGATCGTCATCCGCCACGTGCTCGAACACCTGACCGAACCCGCGAAGCTCGTCGAGCAGCTCGCATGGGGCGCCGCGCGCCAGCCGAACGCCTGCTGGCTGTTCGCGGAAGTGCCGTGCATCGATCGCGTGTTCGAGACCGAGCGCCTCGCCGATTTCTTCTACGAGCACGTGTCGCAGTTCACGACGGAGTCGTTCCGCACGCTGATGGCGCGCGCGGGCGAGGTCGTCACGCTCGCGCACGGCTACGACGGCGAAGTCGTCTATGCGCTGGTGCGGCTGGGCGTGCCCGAGCAGGCGCGCAAACGTGCCGATGCGTCGACGCATTTCGCGGCCCGCACGGTCGAGCACCGCGCGGCGATCGCCGGGCAGCTCGCGGCGCTGGCCGAATCGGGGCGGCGTGTCGCGATCTGGGGCGGTACCGGCAAGGCCGCCGCGTTCATCCATCACTTCGATGCCGACGCCGCGCGCTTTCCGCTCGTCGTCGATTCCGATCCCGACAAGGTCGGCACCTACGTGCCGGGCACGGGCCAGAAGATCGAATACCGCGACGCGCTGAAAGCGGCGCCGGCCGACGTGATCATCATCCCGACGCAATGGCGCGCACGCGACATCGTCGCCGAGATGTCGCGCGAGGGGATCGCGGCCGCGGCCGTGATGATCGAGCACGAAGGCCGGCTGATCGACTTCGGGCGCGAACCGCATCCGTATTGAGCGGCCCACGCGATGGAGTCGATCGGACCGCAACTGCAGGCGGCACTCGCGCATCACCAGGCCGGCCGTCTCGTGGAAGCGAAGACGCTGTACGACGCGATCCTCACGGCGCAGCCGGACCAGCCCGACGCGATGCATTTCCTCGGCCTGCTCGCCTGCCAGCTGAAGCAGTACGACGCGGGCCTCGCGCTGATGGAGCGCTCGCTCGCGGCGCGGCCGGACGCGTCGTACTTCAACAACCTCGGCAACATGCTGCGCGAATGCGGCCGGCTCGACGACGCGATCGCGCATTACCGCCGCGCGGTGGCGCTGCGCCCCGAGTTTCCGGAAGCGCACAACAACCTCGGCAACGCGCTGCGCGACGCGCGGGTGCCGGCCGAGGCGATGGCGAGCTGTACGCGCGCGATCGAGTTGCGGCCCGGTTACGCGGAGGCGTACAACAACCTCGGCAACGTGTTGCAGGATCTCGGTGAACTCGACGCGGCGGCGGCCAGTTACGGCAAGGCGATCGCGTTCCACACCGCGTATGCGGAAGCGCACAGCAACCTCGGCAACGTGCTGCGCGCGCAGGACAAGCACACGGAAGCGATCGCGCACTACCGCCGCGCACTCGAACTGAGCCCTGCGCTGCCGGCCGCGCGTCACGGCCTCGGCCTGTCGCTGTGGGCGCTCGGCGAACTCGGCGAAGCCGCGCGGGTGCTGCGTGCCGCTGTCGCGGCCGAACCTGGCGATGCGGACCTGCACAACAACCTGGCCGGCGTGCTGCGCGATGCGGGCGACCTCGACGGCGCCGCGTCGCACTATGGGCGCGCACTGGAACACGATCCGTCGATGGCGGTCGCGCATGCGAACCTGAGCGGCGTGTTGCGCCGCCAGGCGCGTTACGCGGAGGCGTTGCGGCATGCGCAGCATGCGATCCGGCTGGCGCCCGGTCTCGCCGATGCGCACAACCATGCCGGCAATGCGTATCACGGCCTGAACGATCTCGACGCGGCGGACGCGAGCTACCGCACCGCACTCGCGCTGAACCCGGCCGATGCCGGCGCCGCCCACAACCTGTCGGTCGTGCTGCTCAAGCGCGAGCGGCACGACGACGCGCTCGCGTATTGCCGGCAGGCGCTGTCGGCCGGCCGCCCGAGCGCGGCGATGCACGTGAATCTCGGCGACATCCTGCGCGGCCAGGGCAACGTCGACGCCGCCGTGCCCGCGTACCGGGACGCGCTGGCGCTGGTGCGCGACGACGCGGACGACGGCGCGGCCGATGTACTGAGCCGCCTGCTGTTCGCGTCGGCCGCGTCGGCGAGCGTGCCGCCCGCCGATTACCTGAACGACGCGCGCCGCTACGGCCGGCATCTGGCGGCCCGTTCGACGCGTTATCCGCACGACGTAAGCGAACGTGCGGCGCGCGCGCGGCACCGCCCGCTGCGCGTCGGTTTCGTGTCGGGCGACCTGCGCCTGCATCCGGTCGGGATCTTTCTCGAAAGCGTGTTCGCGCATCTCGATCGCACGCGCGTCGCACCGCACGTCTATGCGACGTCGGACGAGGAAGACGCGGTCACCGCGCGGCTCAAGCCGCATGCGGCCGCCTGGCGCTCGATCGCCGCGCTCGATCCGCAGGCGGCCGCGCGCACGATTCACGACGACGGCATCGACGTGCTCGTCGACCTCGCGGGCCACACGCAGGCGAGTGGCCTGGCCGTATTCGGCTGGAAGCCCGCGCCGGTGCAGGCGAGCTGGCTCGGCTTCTTCGCGTCGACGGGGTGCGATGCGATCGACTACTTCATCGGCGACGCGTACACGTTGCCGGAAAGCGAAGCCCGTCATTTCGTCGAGGCGCCGTGGCGGCTGCCGGACAGCTACCTGTGCTTCACGCCGCCGGCCGACGACGTGCCGGTCGGCCCGCTGCCGATGGCCGCGAACGGCGGCGTGACGTTCGGCTGTTTCGGCAAGCTGGTGAAGCTCGGCGACGACGTCGTGCGCGTGTGGTCGCGCGTGCTGCACGCGCTGCCGTCGGCCCGGCTGCTGCTGAAGGCGCGCGAACTCGAACACGCGGCCGTGCGCGACGCGACCGCCGCGCGGTTCGCGCGGCACGGGATCGACGCGAGCCGGCTCGCGTTCGAACCCGCATCGCCGCGTGCCGACTATTTCGCCGCGTACAACCGGATCGACATCGCGCTGAGCCCGTTCCCGTACCCGGGCGGCACGACGACGGCCGAGGCGCTGTGGATGGGCGTGCCGGTCCTCGGCATGCGGGGCACGCGCTTCGTCACGCACATCTGCGAGAGCCTGCTGCACGCGGCCGGCATGAACGACTGGATCGCCGGCGACGAAGACGACTATGTCGCGAAGGCGGTGGCGGCCGCCGCCGACGGGGCGCGCCTGACGGCGCTGCGCGCGGATTTGCGCGCCACGCTGCTCGCGTCGCCGCTGTGCGACGCGGCGCGTTTCGCACATCATCTCGAAGACGCATTCCACGGCATGTGGGCACGCTATACGGAAACGGCACACGCAGCATGAACGACATCAACGACACCCTGCAACGCGCGCTGGCGCATCACCAGGCCGGCCGTCTCGCTGAAGCGAAGACGCTGTACGACGCGATCCTCACGGCGCAGCCGGGCCAGCCCGACGCGATGCATTTCCTCGGCCTGCTCGCCTGCCAGCTGAAGCAGTACGACGCGGGCCTCGCGCTGATGGAGCGCTCGCTCGCGGCGCGACCGGACGCGTCGTACTTCAACAACCTCGGCAACATGCTGCGCGAATGCGGCCGGCTCGACGACGCGATCGCACATTACCGCCGCGCGGTGGCGCTGCGCCCCGAGTTTCCGGAAGCGCACAACAACCTCGGCAACGCGCTGCGCGACGCGCGGGTGCCGGCCGAGGCGATGGCGAGCTGTTCGCGCGCGATCGAGCTGCGGCCCGGTTACGCGGAGGCGTACAACAACCTCGGCAATGTGCTGCAGGATCTCGGTGAACTCGACGCGGCGGCGGCCAGCTACGGCAAGGCGATCGCATTCCACACCGCGTATGCGGAAGCGCACAGCAACCTCGGCCACGTGCTGCGCGCGCAGGACAAGCACACGGAAGCGATCGCGCACTACCGCCGCGCGCTCGAACTGAATCCCGCGCTGCGCGTCGCGCAACGCGGGTTGGGTGCCGCGCTGCGGGCGACCGGCGATTTCGACGGCGCGCTCGCGCATGCACGCGCGGGACTCGAGCCGGACGATGCCGAAGCCCATTGCGCGCTCGGCATCTCGTTGCGCAGCATCAACGATTTCGACGGCGCCGCCCAGTTGTTCGAACGCGCGCGCGAGATCGATCCGCGCTACGCGCCGGCCTGGGCGCGGCTCGGCGAGCTGCGTTGCCAGCAGGGCGAATACGAGGCGTCCGTGCACCTGTGCCGGCGCGCGATCGAGCTCGATCCCGAGCTGGCGGACGCGTACAACTTTCTCGGCCTCGCGTATCACAACCTCGACCGGATGGCGGCCGCGGAGTTGAGCCATCGCCACGCGATCGACCTGAACCCGGACGACGCCGATGCGCACCACAACCTCGCCGCCGCGCTGTTCCGCCTCGACAAGCTCGACGAGGCGATGGACGAATACCGGATCGCACAGGCGCTCGGCATCGATCCGGTGAAGATCCAGCTGACGCTCGGCGACATCCGCTGGGCGAAGCGCGACTTCGCGGGCGCCGTCGCGGCCTTTCGCGAGGCGATCGAGCACGACCCGCATCGCGCGTATGCGCGCCTGCTGTTCAACATGTCGAGCTCGGCGGCGTTCGAGCCGCGGGACTGGGTGGTCGAGGCGCACCGCTACGGTGAACGCCTGGCGCGCGACGTGCAGCCGTTCGAGCACGATCGCGCCCGGCGCGTGCGAGACGCGCGCGGCCGCCCGCTGCGGGTCGGCTTCGTGTCGGGCGACCTGCGCCAGCATCCGGTCGGCATCTTCCTCGAAAGCGTGCTCGCGCATCTCGATCGCACGCGCATCGAGCCGCATGCGTACGTGACCTTCGTGGTCGAGGACGACGTGACGGCGCGGCTGAAGTCGGGCTTCGCGAGCTGGAAGAAACTGACCTGCATGAACCGCGACCAGGCGGCGCGGATGATTCGCGACGACGGCATCGACGTGCTCGTCGACCTCGCCGGGCACACGAACTGGAGCGGGCTGCCGATCTTCGCGCACCGGCCCGCGCCGGTGCAGGCGAGCTGGCTCGGCTTCTTCGCGACGACGGGGGTGCGCGCGGTCGACTATTTCGTCGGCGATGCGTACACGCTGCCGGCCGACGAGGCCGAGCACTTCGTCGAGGCGCCGTGGCGGCTGCCGGACAGCTACCTGTGCTTCACGCCACCGGCCTACGACGTGCCGGTCGGCCCGTTGCCGATGGCCGCGAACGGCGGCGTGACGTTCGGCTGCTTCGGCAAGCTCACCAAGATCAGCGACGACGTCGTCGCGCTGTGGTCGCGGCTGCTGCAGGCACTGCCCGATGCACGCCTGCTGCTGAAGGCGCACGAACTCGGCGCGGGCGACCTGAATGCGGCGACGCGCGCGCGCTTCGCGCGGCACGGCATCGACGCGGGCCGGCTGATCCTCGAAGGCGGGTCGCCGCGCGCGGAATACTTCGCCGCGTACAACCGGATCGACATCGCGCTGAGCCCGTTCCCGTACCCGGGCGGCACGACGACGGCCGAAGCGCTGTGGATGGGCGTGCCGGTGATCGGCATGAAGGGCGGGCGCTTCGTCACGCACATCTGCGAGAGTCTGCTGCATGCGGCCGGGATGGGCGACTGGATCGCCGACGGCGAAGCGTCGTATCTCGCCAAGGCCGTCGCGTTCGCACAAGATCGCGACGGGCTGGCTGCGTTGCGCGCGACGTTGCGCGAACGCACGCTCGCGTCGCCGCTGTGCGATGCCGCGCGGTTCGCGCGCAATCTCGAGGACGCGTTCCACGGGATGTGGGATCGCTACGCGGCCGGCGAGACGACGGAGCCGCGCGCATGACGGGCCTCGTCGCGGAACGGTTGAACGCGGCGCTCGCGCACCATCAGGCCGGGCGTCTCGACGATGCGCGCGTGCTGTACGAGGCGATTCGCCGCGACGCGCCCGACCAGCCGGACGCGACGCATTTCCTCGGGCTCCTCGCATGCCAGCTCGGCCAGTTTCCGGCCGGCCTCGCGCTGATGGAGCGCGCGATCGCGCTGCGTGCCGATCCCGTCTACCTGAACAACCTCGGCAACATGCTGCGCGCGCACGGCCGGCTCGACGACGCGATCGGCGCCTATCGCCGCGCGATCGCGCTCGCGCCCGGTTATGCGGAAGCGCACAGCAACCTCGGCAACGCGCTGCACGAGGCGGGCGACGCCGACGCCGCGATGCTGAGCTGCGCGCAGGCGCTCGCGCTGCGGCCCGACTATGCGCCGGCCTACAACAACCTCGGCAACGCGCTGCGGGACAAGGGCGAAGCGGATGCCGCGGCGCGCGCGTACGAGAAGGCGCTCGCGCTCGATCCCGCCTATGCGGAAGCGTGTTTCAACCTGGGCAACGTGTGCGGCGCGCAGCATCGGCACGACGACGCGATCGCGCACTACCGCCGTGCGATTGCGCTGCAGCCGGGCCTGCACGCCGCGCATCACGCGCTGGGCATGCTGCTGCTGGAGCGCGGCGAACTCGACGCCGCGATCGCGAGCCTCGCGTGCGCGGCGGAGTCGGGCGACGTCGACCGGTTGTTCGGCCTCGCGGCCGCGCTCGATCATGCGGGTGATCTCGACGGTGCGGTGGCGAGCCTGCGGCGCGCGCTGGCTGTCGCGCCCGATCGCGCCGAACTGCATCACCATCTGGCGCAGACGCTCGTGCGGCAGGGCAAGCGGCGCGACGCGCTCGACAGTTGCCGCGTCGCGCTGTCATTGCCGAACCCGACCGCGCAGATGCACGCGGTGATGGGCGACATCCTCTGTGCGCTGTGGCATATCGATGCCGGGCTCGCGAGCTACGACCGCGCGCTCGAACTCGATCCGGCGTTTCGCAACGCGCACTCGGGCCGCATGTTCCACGGCGCCGGCACCGACCGGCTGTCGGCGGCGCAACTGCGCGAGCGTGCCTGCGCGTTCGGCGCGCAGATGGCGGCGCTGGCGTCGCCGCATCGCCACGCGCCGCGGCCGGCGAACGGGCGCGCGTTGCGGGTCGGCTTCGTATCCGGCGACCTGAAATCGCATCCGGTCGCGGTGTTCCTGCTGAGCGTCGTCGCGGCGCTCGATCGGTCGCGCGTCGAACTGGTGGCCTACGCGACGCAACCGGTCGAGGACGACACGACCGCGGCGCTCAAGCGCCACTTCGCGCTGTGGCGCGACCTCACGCCGCTCGACGACCGTGCGGCCGCCGACCTGATCGCGGCCGACCGCATCGACGTGCTGGTCGACCTGAGCGGTCACACGGCGTCGAACCGGCTGCCGCTGTTCGCGTGGAAGCCGGCGCTGGTGCAGGCGACCTGGCTCGGCTATTTCGCGACGACGGGCGTCGCGGCGATCGACTACGTGATCGGCGATCGCCACGTGCTTCCACCCGACGAGGCGGCGCATTTCGTCGAACGGCCGTGGCGGCTGCCGGACAGCTATCTGTGCTTCACGCCGCCCGCGCTGCCGCTCGACGTCGGGCCGCTGCCGGCCGAGGGAAACGGGTGCGTGACGTTCGGTTGCCTGAACAACGCGAACAAGATCGGCGAGCCGGTCGTCGCGCAGTGGTCGCGCGTGCTGCATGCGGTGCCGGGCTCGCGCCTGCTGCTGAAGTCGGCGCAGCTCGACGAGGCGGCGCTGCGCACGAGTCTCGCCGCGCGCTTCGCCGCGCACGGCATTCCCGCCGAACGGCTGCTGCTGCGCGGCGGCTCGAAGCGGCTCGCGCATATCGGTACGTTCAACGACATCGACATCGTGCTCGATCCGTTCCCGTATCCGGGCGGCACGACGAGCATGGAGGGGCTGTGGATGGGCGCGCCGTTCGTCACGCGGCGCGGCGACCGTTTCCTGTCGCATATCGGTGAAAGCATCCTGCACACGCTCGGCATGCCGGAATGGATCGCGGACGGCGACGACGCTTACGTCGCGAAGGCGGCCGCGTTCGCGAACGACCTGCCGCGCCTGGCCGCCGTGCGGGCCGGGCTGCGCGAGCGGCTGCTGCGCTCGCCGCTGTGCGATGCGCCGCGCTTTGCCCGGCACCTCGAAGCGGCGTTCGCGCAGATGCATGCGGCGGCGGTCGAACAGGCGGCGCGCGGCGCGCACTAGCGTAGGCGCGGCGCCCGGGGGCGCGCGAGGCGCCTCCTTTCGCCCCCTGCCTGCCGGCGAAAAAAGAGCCGCACGCATGCGGCTCGACGATACGACGTCGGCGCCCGCTCGATGGCGGCGCGCGTTGTTGTTCGCAGGCTTACAGCATGCCGGTCGTCTGGTAGGCGCTCGCGGCGCGGATCCGCTCGCGCGATGCGGTGAACTGCTGCGCGAGCCGGTCGCGATCGGCCTGCGCGTCCTGTGTGATCGATGCGTCGATGTCCATGATCCGGCGGATCGTGTCGAGCGCGGCCGGCGTCTGCTCCGGCGCCAGGCTCATCAGCAGCGGAGAGCGCGCGTCGGCCAGCGCGGCGACGCGCTCCCAGTCGCGCAACGCGCTCGCCGACTGCATCGCCTGGGTCAGGTGCAGCGCATGGTTCAGGGCATCGGTCGTCATGGTCATGGTCGTCGTCCGGTGTCGTGCGAAGGGCGCGTTACTTGTTGGTGGCGAGCGCACCCGCGCTGTTGGTGCCGCCGAACAGCTGGGTCAGGTACTTCGTGTTGTTCGCCATCGTCGCCATCAGGTTGTTCAGCGCGGTGAACTGCGCGTTGTACTGCGTGGTCAGCTGGGCCGAGTAGTTCTGCAGTTGCGTCGCCTGGTCCGACAGGCTCTTCAGGTCCGCGTTGATCGCGGTGGTGCGCTGGTCGATCAGGCCGTTGGTCTGCGTGTAGTTGCTGACCAGGTTGTTGAGCGTCTGGCCGACACCGTTCGTCGTGTTGAACAGTGCGCCGACCGCCGGGTTGTTCGACGTGAGCGCGGTGTTCAGCGCGCTCGAGTCCACCTGCAGCGTGCCGTCCGCCTGCAGGCTGATGCCGATGGCCGCCAGCGAATAGGTCGAGCCGCCCGTCGTGACGCCGCCGCTGATCGCGGTCGCGAGTCCGTTCGAGATCGTGTTCAGCATCGAATCGCCGAGCAGCGGGCCGGCCGTCGACGTGTTCGGATCGTACGACGACAGCGACTGCGCGGTCGTCACGTAGGTGTTGTACGCGCTGACGAACGCGTTGATCGCGGTCGTCGTGGCCGTCGTGTCGGGCGACAGCGTGACCGTCTGGGTCGTGTTCAGCGCCTGCGTCGTCAGGTTCAGCGTGACGCCCGTCAGCACGCCCGACACGCTGTTGGACGCGCTCGTCACGGGCGTTCCGTCGACGGTCAGTTTCGCGTCGGCGGCCGCCGTCACGGTCGTGTAGCCCGAGGTCAGCTTCGAATTGACGCCGGTGCCGCTCACCGACACAGTGTTGGCCGCGCCGGTGTTGTTCGACTGGATCACGAGATGCTGGCCGTCCGAGCCGGTGATGACCGACGCGGTGACGCCCGGGTTGCCGGCCGTCGTGTTGATCGACTTCGCGATGTCCGACAGCGATGCACCGGCCGCGACGTTGACGTTGAAGGCCGTGCCGGTGCCGAGCGTGATGCTCAGCGAACCGGCGGAGATCGTGTCCGTGGACGTGATGCCGGCCGACGACAGCTTGTTCGCGGTGGCGAGCTGCGTGACGTTGACCGCGTACGAGCCGGCCACCGCGCCGCCGCCGCTCTTGACCGACGCGGTGATGCCGTTGCCGCTCGCGGTTGCCGCGAGGCCGCTCAGCGTCGTGCCGTTCGACAGGCCCGTGATCGCGGTCTGCAGCGCCGACAGCGCGGATTTCAGTTTGCCGACCGCCGACAGTTCGGTGTTGTCGGCCGTCTGCTTGTTCGTGAGGGTGGTCTGCTGGCCGATGGTCTTGGCCTGCACCAGCGACGTGACGAGCGAATTGACGTCGAGCGTCGAATTGGTCGCGCCGCTGATGATCGATTGTCCGGCCTGCGCCAGGATGCTGCCGATATCCGTCGTGCTCGTCGTGGCCATGCGGGTGCTCCAGTCGTTTGCGCGATGACGCGCGTTTCGGCGGGTCGCCGTACTTCGGTTTCAATGCAAGCAGGGAGGCATGCCTCCCTGGAGTGTCGGGTCCGACGAATCGAACCGGCGCCGTCGCGCGCCGCAACGCGGACGACGCCGTGCGCGCGGGCGGCTCGCCCGGCGCGGGGTGTTCCCGATTACTGCAGGAGCTTCAGGACTTGCTGCGGCAGCGAGTTCGCTTGCGCGAGCACCGAGATGCCGGCTTGCTGCAGCACTTGCGCCTTGCTCAGGTTCGCCGTTTCCGTCGCGAAGTCCGCGTCGGTGATCTGCGAACGCGCCGCGCTCATGTTCGTTGCCTGGGTTTGCGTCGTCGTGATCGCAGCCTGGAACGTGTTTTGTGCCGCACCCAGCGTTGCCTGGAACGTGTTCACGTTCTTCAGTGCCGCGTCGATCGACGTGATGGCCGACTGTGCGCTCGTCTGGTCGCTGACCGTCAGGCCGCTCAGGCTCAGGCCGCCGCCCGTGCTCGTCCACACCGTCGCGCCGAAGTTGACGGCCACGGTCTGGTTGGCTGCCGCGCCGACCTGGAACGTGACGTTGCCCGCTGCGCTCAGGATGGTCTGGCCGTTGAACGACGTTTGCGTTGCCACGCGGTCGATTTCGCCGAGACGCGTCGTGACTTCAGCCTGCAGGTTCGCACGTGCGTTCGAATCCAGCGAGCCGTCGCCTGCTTCGACTGCCAGCGTACGGATACGCTGCAGGTTGTCGACGGTCGACTGCAGCGCGCCGGCTGCCGTCTGGATCATCGAGATGCCGTTGTTCGCGTTCGACACGCCTTGGGTCAGCGCGTTGATCGCTGCCGTTTGCGACGTCGAGATCGCGAGACCTGCCGCGTCGTCGGCTGCCGTGTTGACGCGCTTGCCGGACGACAGGCGGTTGATCGCTTGCGACAGCGCGTTTTGCGAGCCCGACAGATTCGTCTGCGTCGTCAGCGAAAGGATGTTGGTGTTGATGTTCAGCATTTGCTTCCTCGTTTTGGAAAATGCCTGAGATACAGACAGGTTCTGATTTCGGCGTTGCGCTTTTTCGCGTCTGGCGCTGCCCGCCTTTCCTGGTTGACGGCGGCACCCGGCGAAAACTTTAGAGGGATGTTTGAGGAAATTCGGGACGGAAGAGGGGATTTCGCCGGGAAGGCTCGCCCGGCATGGCGGACAGCGTGGTGGCCAGGGCGAGGAACACCGCCCGGTTGGGTGGAACGTTTGCCCGCGATCGACAAAAGGATGGTTTTGTCTGTGATTCCCTGCTATGATGGCGGGCTGAATTGAGATTTCTGTCACGCCTCTGCCGTTTTCGGCATGTCTGCTGGCAGTCAAACGCGGCGCTGCACGCGGCTGTGAAGCGTACTCGCGGTGCTTTCCGCCTCTCTTTTCCGGCCTCCGAGGCCGTATTTCCGCTCGTTTCGCCTGTTCGTGGGGACGCTCGGATGGCCGGTGCGTGGCGCTTGGCCGCTACGTTTTTGACCGTTTAAGCAATTTAGGAACGACATGACGACGATTCTTCTGAAAGAAAACGAGCCGTTCGAAGTGGCGATTCGCCGCTTTCGTCGCGCTATCGAAAAAAATGGCCTGATCGCTGAACTGCGTGAGCGCCAGTCTTACGAAAAGCCGACCGCAGTCCGCAAGCGCAAGAAGGCAGCAGCCGTCAAGCGCCTGCACAAGCGTCTGCGCAGCCAGATGCTGCCGAAGAAGCTCCACTAAGAGCGTCTGACGGTTCGCCGCGAAACGGCGGAGTGTGCCTCGAAAGAGGCCGCTCCGCCGTTTCGCTTTTGGGGTCCGGGAAAATCCCGAGGCTCGCCGCGGGGCGGCCGTTCCGGCCGGCGGCCGCGATTGGCGGCCGGCCGGTGCGGCGTCCGGAAGTCGATTTTCGCGGTCAGGCCAGCCGTGCGCGGGTCGCCCGGCTTCAGGTCATCCGCGTACTGATATTCCCGGTAACGGCGGTTCTGCACGCTGCCGATTGGCGCGCGCAGCGTCAAGGCGTGGCGGCCGACCTGCGTCGGGGAGTGCGCCCGCATCGATGGCGAGCCAGCCTGGCGCATCGAGGCCGCCGGTCGCGCGCAGCGGCGTCGCGCCGGCGAATCGTCGGCATGCGCGAGCGAGGCGGCGAAGCAGGCAGGGGCGGCGGCCTCGCGGCGTGGACGGACGGGCGGTCGCGCGAAGCCGACGGTCATGGCGGGTGAGCAAAAATGCGAGTAAGAATCATTCGCATTGAGATAAAATGTTGCGCATCGTATCAAGACCCGCCGAACGCGCAATATTTCCAGGCCGCGCACAAGGGCATCCGGCCTCGCCTGGCGCGGCCGGCCGGCGCTTGCGCGGCATTTGACATCAGATGACCTTCCTCCCGTCGACCCGGGGCCGCCGCCTGTGCCGGCCCGTTTTCCTGTCGCCGCGCACGCGATGAATGCGTTCCTGCGACCGTTTCTCGTCCGCCTGCATCGCTGGTTCGGGCTCGCCATCGCGCTGTTCCTGTTCGTCGCGGGGCTCACCGGCGCGCTGATCGCATGGGACCACGAGCTCGACGCGGCGTTGAACCCCGACTTCTACGTCGCGCGCAGCGGCGCCGCGCCGCTTGCGCCGCTCGAACTGGCGACGCGCATCGAGGCTGCCGACCCGCGCGTGCAGGTGACCTATCTGCCGCTCGCGGTCGAGCCGGGGCACACGCTGCAGGCGGGCGTGATACCGCGCACCGACCCGACGACCGGCCGGCCGTACGCGATCGATTTCAGCCAGATCGCCGTCGATCCCGCGACCGGCGCGGTGCAGGGCCGCCGCGAATGGGGCGCGCCGTCGCTCGCGCGGCTCGACCTGATGCCGTTCATCTACCGGCTGCACTACTCGCTGTTCCTCCCCGAGTACGGCGGGATCAACTTCGGGTTCTGGGTGATGGGCGTCGTCGGTATCGTGTGGGCAATCGACAGCCTGATCGCGCTCGTGCTCGCGTTCCCGAACCTGAAGAGCTGGCGCAAGTCGTTCGCGTTCCGCGTGCGGCGCGGCGGCTATCCGCTCGTATTCGACCTGCACCGCTCCGGCGCCGTATGGGTATGGGGGCTGCTGTTGGTCGTTGCGGTCACATCGATCTCGATGAACCTCGCGGTTCCGGTCGTGCGCCCGCTGGTGTCGCGGCTGTCGCCGCTCGCGCAGACGCCGTACACGAATCCCGAGCGTTTCCCGCCGGCTCCGCCGGGCAGCACCGTGCTGCCGCGCGAGCGAATCGTCGAGATCGCGCGCCCGGCCGGGCGCGACGCGGGAATCACCGCGCCGCCCGGTGCGCTGCTGTTCGCGCCGGCGATGAACGTCTATGCGGTCGGGTTCTTCACGCCCGGCAACGACCACGGGGACGTCGGGCTGGGTAACGCGTGGTTGTACTGGGATGCGGTGACGGGCAAGCCGGTCGCCGCCCAAGTGCCCGGCCGCGGCTCGGCCGGCGACCTGTTCATGCAGGCGCAGTTTCCGCTGCACTCGGGGCGGATCGCCGGCGTCGCGGGCCGCGTCGCGATCAGCGCGCTCGGCATCGTCATCGCGATGCTGAGCGTGACGGGCATCTGCATCTGGGTGAAGAAGCGCAGCGCACGCGTGCGGGCCGCGCGAAGCGCACGGTCGGCCGTGCCGGCGTCGTCACGCGCCGCGCGGTAAGCGACGGGTGGCGCCGTGGCCACCGTCGCCACGGGCGGCGTTGAAGGACGGGTGCCCGGCTGGCGCTGGTGCCTGCGCCTGCGCGGTCAGCCCGCCTTGCGCTTGCGTGCCGGCTGTTTCCGGCCGAGCGCCGCGCACCGCGCGTGGCACGGGCAGCCGATCTCGTGATCGTTGACCATGCCGGTTGCCTGCATCAGTGCATAGCAGATCGTCGAGCCGACGAACTTGCAGCCGTATGCCTTCAGCGCCTTGCTGAGCGCGTCGGACTGTTCGGTCGACGCGGGCGCGTCGCGGTACGACTGCCATGCATTCTGGATCGGCGTATTGCCGACGAACGACCACAAAAATGCGGCGAGCGAACCGTGTTCGTCGCGGATGCGCTGCACGGCGCGCGCATTGGTGACCGCCGATTCGACCTTCGCGCGGTTGCGCACGATGCCCGGATTCTCCAGCAGCTTGTCGATGCGCTTCGGCGTGAAGCGCGCGACGGCGTCGACGTCGAACTCGGCGAACGCGTCGCGATACCCCGCGCGCTTGTTCAGGATCGTCGACCACGACAGCCCGGCCTGCGCGCCTTCCAGGATCAGCATTTCGAACAGGTGGCGATCGTCGTGCGACGGCACGCCCCACTCGGTGTCGTGATAGTGAGCGTCCGCTTCCGTCTTCACCCAGTTGCACCGCTGCGACATCGTCTGCCTCGTTTTCAGTGTCGAATCGATCGTGCCAGCATAGCGGAAGCCCATTTTGCGGGATAGCCGGCCGAACGGCAGATGGGCGCGCGGCGCCGATCCGGTTAAGCTTGGCCCCTGTTCGAATCAGCGGGATGAAGGCATGGCGGCATTACTTTTTGCGATCGGCATCGACGGCGGCGGCACGGGCACGCGCGCGGTGCTGGCCGACCGGC
>NZ_JAAGPK010000100.1:0-29367 GCF_017104685.1 Burkholderia sp. Tr-20355
TGGCCGGTCGCGCAGGCGATGCCGCGCAGGCGATGCTGCGCGGTGTCGTGCTGGTGCGGCGGATCGCCGACGCAGCCGCCGAGCACGGCCGTTTCCTGCGCGGCCTCGGCGACTGAGCGGTTCAGGTGAGGCGGTATGCGCGGCCGGGCGTCACTTCGGCCGGCAGCGGCTCGCGGTTCAGTTCGAGCAGCGTGCGTTCGATCTGGCGCGTCATCGCATCGAGCGCGAGATGGTTCGGCCCGTCGCCGAACGGCTCGGCGATCGCATGCGCGATCGCGTCGAGCGCGATCAGCGTATAGGCGACGAACACGGTGACGAACGGTGTCGCCGCGCCGATCGAGTCGACGAGGCCGAACGGCAGCAGCACGCAGTACGCGTAGATGGTCCGGTGCAGCAGCACGTCGTAGGAAAACGGGATCGGCGTCGACGCGATCCGTTCGCAGCCGCTCACCATCGCGACGAGATCGTCGAGGCGCGCGTCGAGCATCCACAGGCGCGTATCGGCGAGGCGGCCCGCGTCGGCGCGTGCGGCGAACGCTTCGCGCAGCGCGTGCACGATGACGATCGGGCGGAACCGGGAGCCGGCGACACGCGCATGAGTGGCCTCGTCGAGCAGCCCGCGCAGGTCGGCGGCCGGATCGGTGCCGCGCAGTTGATGCTTGAGCGCATAGACGAAGGCGACGACCTGCCGCACGAAGGCGCGCCGCGATGCGTCGTCGCGGTCGACCGCACCGTAGCAGAGCGCCTGCGAGACCAGCGTGCGCGCGGCGGTCAGGACGCCGCCCCACAGTTGCCGGCCCTCGCGGTAGCGTTCGTAGCTCGCGTTATTGCGAAACCCCGCGAAGATCGCCAGCGTGAGCCCGATCAGCGTGAATGGCGTCGGGTTCAGCGGCACCTTCTCGCCGAGCACGCGGCCGCCGCCCCACACCGCGACGAGGCTGATCGCGAGCGTCAGCACGAGCTGCGGCAGGATGGTGGGCAGCACCGAGCCGTTCCACACGAGCAGCATCCGCAGCCAGTGCTCGCGCGGACGAACGATCATCGTCGCGCTCCGTCAGGCGGCGATCGAGGCCGGCGCGGCCGCGCGATGCAGCAGCACGGGCACTGACTTCGACGTCGGCGTGTTGCACACGTCGCCGACGCTGTCGAGCGGCACGAGCGGGTTGGTTTCCGGGTAATACGCGCCGATGCAGCCGCGCGGGATGTCGTACTCGACGAGCAGGAAGCCGTCCGCGCGCCGCTCGATCCCGTCGTGCCACACGGTTTCCATGTCGACCCATTCGCCGGCCTTCAGGCCGAGCATCGCGAGATCGTCGCGGTTGACGAACACCACGCGGCGCTGGCCGAACACGCCGCGATAGCGGTCGTCGAGCCCGTAGACGGTCGTGTTGTACTGGTCGTGCGAACGGGTCGTCATCAGCGTCATCAGCCGTTCGCCGTGCAGCGCGCGGGCGCGCTGGATCGGCGTGTCGGTCGGCAACGCGTGCGCGATGAAGTTCGCCTTGCCCGTCGGCGTGAGCCACTCGCGATCGCGCGACGCGACGCGCAGGTGGAAGCCGCCCGGCCGCGCGATGCGCGTGTTGTAGTCGTAGAAGCCGTCGAGCGTCGCCTCGATCGCATCGCGGATCTTCGCGTAATCGTCCTTGTACGCGAGCCAGTCGATCTTGCCGCTGCCGAACAGCGCATGGCCGATGTGCGCGACGATCGCGGGCTCCGACATCAGGTTCGGCGACGCCGGTTTGTTCATCCCGTACGACACGTGGACCATGCTCATCGAATCCTCGACCGTCACGCCTTGCGCGACGTTGTCCTGCAGGTCGATTTCGGTGCGGCCGAGCGTCGGCAGGATCAGCGCGTCGCGGCCGTGGATCAGGTGGCTGCGGTTCAGCTTCGTCGTGATGTGCACCGACAGGTCGCAGCGTCGCATGCCTTCCCACGTGCGCGGCGTATCGGGCGTCGCCATCGCGAAGTTGCCGCCGAGGCCGATCAGCACCTTCACGCGGCCTTCGAGCATCCCCTCGATCGTCTCGACGACGTCGTAGCCGTGGTGGCGCGGCGGTTCGAAGTCGAACACGTGGCCGAGGCGGTCGAGGAACGCCTGCGACGGCTTTTCCTCGATGCCGACCGTGCGGTTGCCCTGCACGTTCGAGTGGCCGCGCACCGGGCACAGGCCGGCGCCGGGGCGGCCGATGTTGCCGCGCATCAGCATCAGGTTCGTCAGCATCTGCACGGTCGCGACCGAATGCTTGTGCTGCGTGATGCCCATGCCCCACGTCGCGATCACGCGTTCGCTGCGCGCATAGCGTTGCGCGAGGCTGTCGATCTGCTCGTACGGCACGCCGCTTTCGGCGGTCAGCGCGGACCAGATTTCGTTGCGCAGGTCGTCGGCGAAGGCGTCGAAACCGGCCGTGTGCTCGGCGATGAACGCGGTGTCGACGACGCGCGGCGCACCGGCGGCGCGCGCGGCGTCGTCGAGTTCGAGCACCCGCTTCGCCATCCCCTTGATCAGCGCGAAATCGCCGCCGATCGTCGGCTGGATGAACGTCGATGCGATCCGGGTGCCCGACATCGTCAGCATCTCGATCGGGCTTTGCGGATCGGCGAAGCGTTCGAGGCCGCGCTCCTTGAGCGGGTTGATCGACACGATCGTCGCGCCGCGCTTCGCGCATTCGCGCAGCTCGCCCATCATCCGGGGGTGGTTGGTCGCGGGGTTCTGGCCGAAGATCAGCAGCATGTCCGCGTGCTCGAAATCGTCGAGCGTGACGGTGCCCTTGCCGACGCCGACCGAGGCCGGAAGCCCGCGGCTCGTCGCCTCGTGGCACATGTTCGAGCAGTCGGGGAAGTTGTTCGTGCCGTACAGCCGCACCAGCAACTGGTACAGGAACGCCGCTTCGTTGCTCGCGCGGCCGGACGTGTAGAACGCGGCCTGGTTCGGGTCGGGCAGCGCGCGCAGGTGGCGCGCGATCAGGTCGAACGCGTCGTCCCACGCGATCGGCACGTAGCGGTCGGTTTGCGCGTCGTACACCATCGGGTCGGTGAGGCGGCCGTGCTGTTCGAGTTCGAAATCCGACTGTTCGAGCAACTCGGTGACCGTGTGCGCGGCGAAGAATTCGGGCGTCACGCGCTTGCTCGTCGCCTCGGCGGCCACCGCCTTCACGCCGTTCTCGCAGAATTCGAACGTCGATGCGTGCTGGCGGTCGGGCCACGCGCAGCCGGGGCAGTCGAAGCCGTCCGGCTGGTTCTGGCGCAGCAGCGTACGGTAGTTGCCGCCGGCGACCTTTTCCTTGATCAGGTTGATCGTGACGGCTTTCAGCGCACCCCAGCCGGCGGCCGGGTGAGTGTACGGTTCGATGCGCGCGGTGGCGGATTTCTTTTTCATGGTGCAGCGGGTGTCGGGGTCGATGGGTGCAGAGTACGCGCGGCACCCGTGCCGCTGTGTGTACACCTGTTCGCTTCAAAAAAGAGTACAGTTTCGGCCATTCGCACGGTGCGGATCGCAACTGTGTTGTTGAAGGGAAGTTGAAAGGGAGGCGCGTGAAGCGTTACGAACAACTGGCCGACGATCTCCAGGCGCAGATCGAGCGTGGCGTGTACCGGCCGGGCGAACGGATTCCGTCGGTGCGGCAGGCGAGCCGGCAGCAGCAGCTCAGCGTGACGACCGTGCTGCGCGCCTACCTCGTGCTGGAAAGCCGCGGCCTGATCGAAAGCCGGCCGCAGTCGGGCTACTTCGTGCGGGCACGCGCGGCGGCGCCGGCCGAGGCCGAGCTGCATACGTCGGCGCCGACGGCCGAGCCGTCGGCGGTGGACGTGAGCCGGCTCGTGCTGTCGACGCTGCGCTCGATCGCGCGCGACGACGCGGTGCCGCTCGGTTCGCCGTATCCCGACGCGTCGCAGTTTCCGGTGCAGCGTCTCGCACGCTATGCGCAGACGATCGGGCGACGCCGCACGCGCTGGGGCGTGATCGACGACCTGCCGCCGGGCAACCAGGAACTGATCCGCCAGATCGCGCGGCGCTACGCGGAACGCGGGGTCGCCGTCGAGCCGGGCGAGATCGTGATGACGATCGGCGCGACCGAAGCGATCAACCTGTGCCTGCAGGCCGTCGCGAAGCCGGGCGACACGATCGCGGTGGAGTCGCCGACGTTCTACGCGATGCTGCACGCGATCGAGCGGATGGGCATGCGCGCGCTGGAAGTCGCGACGCACCCGGGCGACGGCATCGATCTCGACGCGCTCGAACGGGTCCTCGAGCGCGAGCGCATCGCCGCGTGCATGGTGATGCCGAATTTCCAGAATCCGCTCGGCTTCCAGATGCCCGATGCGCGCAAGCGCGCGCTCGTCGAACTGCTCGCGAAGCACGGCGTGCCGGCGATCGAGAGCGACGTGTATCACGAGTTGCATTTCGGCGACACGACCCCGAGCGCGCTGAAATCGTTCGACCGTGACGGCCTCGTTCTGCATTGCGCGTCGTTCACGAAGAGCCTGTCGCCGCGTTACCGGATCGGCTGGGCGATGCCGGGCCGCTATCGCGACCAGGTCGAGAAGCTGAAATTCCTCAACACGCTCGCGACGCCCGCGATCGAGCAGCTCGCGATCGCCGAGTACCTGAAATACGACGGCTACGATTTCCACCTGCGGCGCATGCGCAAGCTGTACGCGCAGCAGGCGAGCCTGATGAGCGCGATGGTGCGCCGGTTCTTCCCGGAAGGCACACGGCTGTCGCAGCCGCAGGGCGGGTATGTGCTGTGGGTCGAGCTGCCGCGGCAGGTCGATGCGATGAAGCTGTACACGCTCGCGCTCGCGCAGCGGATCACGGTCGGCCCCGGCCACATGTTCTCGGCGGGCACCGACTACCGGCATTTCATCCGGCTCAACTACAGCTATCCGTGGTCGCGCCAGATCGAGGACGCCTTGAAGGTGCTCGGGCGGCTCGCATCGGAGTGCGCGGCGCGATAGGCGCGGTCGCGTCGCGCATCGACCCGTCCGCGGCGCCCGCGCGCCGGCTTACGCCGCGCGGACCATCTGCCGCATGTCGAAACCCGACGGATGCTGGTACACGCGCAGCCCGAACTCCGGCAGCACCGCGATCAGGTGATCGAACAGGTCGGCCTGGATGGCCTCGTAGTCGACCCACGTCGTCGTATCGGTGAAGCAGTACAGTTCGAGCGGAATGCCTTCGGCGGTGAGCGGCAACTGCCGCGCCATGCAGGTCATGTCGCGGCGGATGCGCGGATGACCCTTCAGGTAGTTCGCGACGTACGCGCGGAACGTGCCCAGATTCGTCAGCTGGCGGCGGTTCGCCGGGCAGTCGCCGGCCGTGCCGAGCGTGCCGTTCCATTGCTCGATCGCGTCGACCTTGTCCTCGAGATAATCCTTCAGCAGCGTCAGGCGTTCGAGCCGTTCGATCTCGTCGTTCGTCAGAAAACGCACGCTCGTCGCGTCGACGAACAGCGCGCGCTTGATGCGGCGGCCGCCCGCTTCGGTCATCCCGCGCCAGTTCTGGTAGCTCTCGGTGATCAGCTTCCACGTCGGCACCGTGATGATCGTGTGATCGAAGTTCGCGACCTTGACGGTGTTCAGCGTGATGTCGATGACGGTGCCGTCCGCACCGGCCGACGGCATCGTGATCCAGTCGCCGATCCGCAGCATGTCGTTCGACGACAGCTGCACGCCGGCGACGAGGCCGAGCAGCGTGTCCTTGAAGATCAGCATCAGCACCGCCGACATCGCGCCGATGCCGGACAGCAGCAGGCCGATCTGCTTGCCGGTCGCATCGCCGATCACGACGAGCGCGGCGGTGATGAACATCACGAGCTTGACGAGCTGCATCGCGCCTTTCAGCGACAGGCGCGGCTGGTCGCGCTGGTGCGTGCGGTGGGTGTGCTCGAGCGCGGACAGCGTCGCGCTGATGGTCATCGTCACGAGGAACACGATCAGCGCGAACAGCACCTTGTCGGCGACCTGCGTGACGCGCTCCGGAATGCCGGGCACCGCGCCGAGCCCGAGCTTGACCACGACGAACGGGACGATGCGGTTCAGCCATTTGAAGGCGCCGAACTCGAACAGCGCGTCGTCGATGCGCGTGGCGGACAGCCGCGCGAGGCGCGCGACCACGCGAAACAGCAGGAAATGGACGGCGGCGGTGATCGCGCCGGCGGTGGCAAGCAGAATGAGGATGCCGACGAGCGGCGTCAACCAGGATTCGTTCAGTGTCATGGCGGAAAACAGGGACCTTCTTGTGCGTTGAATCGGCGCCGCGACGCGGCGCGCGCCCGGTGAAGGGCACATGAAAGGGACCGTGATTGTGCCATCGGGTTCCGGACGCGTGGGGTGACGGCGGGTCGAACGGCTCCCGAATACGCTCACCATTGTGCAGGTGTCCTTCGCATCGAAGTGAGGGCGGGCGGTGAATCCGCGTCACCGCACGCCGGTGCGCGAGTCTGTTGCCGGATGCCTCGCACGCACGGCTGCGATCGGCTCGAACCCGGCGTGGCGGGCCTTCGCGCGTCGACGCGCATGGTCGGCGATCCATGCAATCATGCGAGCGTCGCGGGTGTTGCCGGCATGCCGCACGCGCCGGCGTGCGAGCGGTGCGTCAACGGTGAGCGCCGCGCGCCGCGTTCGCGCACTTGCCAGGCAAGGCCCGCCCGGGGCACGATGCGCGAACGGCTTCGCGATCCTCGCCACTTCTTCGACCTCACGCATTTCACGCATGCAAGATTCCAACGAAAACCGCCCGTCGGGCGTGCGGCTGTTGAAAGGCCTGCTCCCGATCCGCCGGGCAGGCGCCATCCGCGACGTGTTCGCGGGCCTCTCGCTCGCCTCGATGGACATCCCGCAGGTGCTCGGCTACGCGCGCATCGCCGGGATGCCGGCCGTCACGGGCCTCTACACGGTGTTCCTGCCGCTCATTGCATTCGCGTGCTTCGGTGCGTCGCGCCATCTTGTCGTCGCCGCCGACTCCGCGACCGCGACGATCTTCGCGAGCCGGCTGTCGTCGATGGCGCCTGCCGGCAGCGCGGAATATGCGGCACTGGCCGGCATGGTCGCGCTGCTGACCGGCGCGATGCTGCTGCTCGCGCGCATCTTCAAGCTCGGTTTTCTCGCCGATTTCCTGTCGCGCACGGTGCTGGTCGGCTTTCTCGCCGGCGTCGGCGTGCAGGTGTCGATCGCGATGCTCGGCGACATGCTCGGGTTGTCGGTGCCGTACCCGGCGTCGCGCAGCCTTGCGCAACTCGACTACGTCGTCACGCATCTCGTCCACGCGAACCGGCCGACGCTCGCGCTCGCGGCGCTCGTGGTCGTCGCGATCCTCGCGTGCAAGCGGTTCGCGCCGCGCGTGCCGATGCCGATGATCGTCGTCGTGGGGAGCATCGCGGCGAGCGCGGCGTTCGACTTCGCCGCGCAGGGCGTTGCGGTGCTCGGGCCCGTCGCGGGCGGGTTGCCGCCGCTGCGCTGGCCGTCCGTCACGTGGCAGCAGTTCCTCGATCTCGTGCCGGTCGCCGCCTCGTGTTTCGTGATGATCATCGCGCAGAGCGCGGCCGCCGCACGGGTGTTCGCGCAGCAGTACGGCGAAGACGTCGACACCAACGCCGATATCCTCGGCCTCGCGGCCGCGAACGCGGCGGCGGCGGTGGGCGGCGCGTTCGTCGTCAACGGCAGCCCGACGCAGACGGCAATGGCGGATGGCGCGGGCGTGCGCAGCCAGATCGGCCATCTCGCGTTCGCCGCCGTGGTGGCCGTCGTGCTGCTGTTCTTCAGCACGTTCCTGCAGTACCTTCCGCATGCGGTGCTGGCCGGCATCGTGTTCACGATCGCGCTCGGGCTGATCAACGTGCGCAGCCTCGCGGCGATCCGCCAGGAAAGCCCCGGCGAATTCACGCTCGCGCTCGTGACGGCCACGGCCGTCGTGACCGTCGGTGTCGAACACGGCATCCTGCTGGCCGTCGCGCTGTCGCTGATGCGGCACGTGCGCCACAGCTACCAGCCGCATACGATGGTGCTCGAGCCTGTCGCGGGCAACGGGCGCTGGCTGCCGGTGCCCACGCGGCGCGGTGCGATGACGGCGCCGGGGCTGATCGTCTACCGGTTCGGTTCCGACCTGTTCTTCGCGAACGACCATCTGTTCGCCGGCGAAATCACCGAACTCGTCGACACGGCGCCGGTGCCGCCGCGCTGGTTCGTGATCGATGCGGGGGCGATCACCGATGTCGACTATTCGGCCGCGCGCACGCTGACCGATCTCGTCAAGACGTTGCACGCGCGCGGGATCGGCGTGCTGTTCGGGCGGGTGAACCGCTACCTGCGCGCGGACATGGATCGCCACGGGATCACCGACGTCGTCGGCGCATCGTGCATCTTCGCGACGCTGCATCAGGCGCTGGAGGCGGCGGGCACGACGCCACCGGCGCCGCAGGAGCCGGGCACGGTGTAGCGCGAACGGGCGCTAGGCGGCCGCGCGCAAGCGCGCGAACCCGTTGCGCAGATAGCGGGCCAGTTCCGTCGCGGCCGGGGTGCGCTGGCCGCGCGGCACATGCAGGTCGATCGAGAAGTTCGGCAGCGCGGGCAGGCCGCTGCCGGCCGGCAGGATATCGAGGTCGGTCGGGACGGTGGACGCGAGCCAGACGGTCACGGCGAGATCGGAGCGCACGGTCGCGGCCGTGGCATCGAAGCTGCCGTTCTCGAACACGGTGCGCCAGGCGCGATCGCAGCCGCGCAGCGCGTCGAGCACGGTCGGGCGGAACGCGCAGGTCTGCGCGACCATCGACACCGGCAGCGGCGTGTTGCGGTGCGCGGTGCCGCCTTTCGCGCCGACCCAGACCAGCCGGTCGACGGCAATGCACTCGCCGCGCGACGACCCGACCGGCGCCTCGATCAGCGCGACGTCGAGGTCGCCCCGCGTGAGCCCCCGGCGCAGTTCCGGCGACGCCGCGCACACGAGCGTGAGCGCGACCTGCGGATGCGCCTGTGCATAGTTTTTCAGGATCGGCGCGAGACAGGTGCCGACCAGGTCCTGCGGCGCACCGAGACGGACCGCGCCTTCCACGGCGCCCGCCGTCATGTCGGTGAGCAGCGCATCGTGTACGGCGAGCAGCCGGCGCGCCTGTTCGAGCAGCCGCTCGCCGGCCGCCGTGAGCAGCAGGTTGCGATGCTCGCGGACGAACAACGGGCCGGACAGCGCCTCGAGCCGCGCGACCTGCTGGCTGATCGCGCCTTGCGTCAGGTGCAGCGCGTGGCCGGCCGCCGTCATGCTGCGATGATCGGCGACCGAGACGAATGCGCGCAACAGCGCGATGTCGAGATTGCGTGCCATGCGTCGCATTATGAATGCTAATGGCTGGCATAAAAAGCTTTCGCTGTCGTAATGGAGGAATCGCGGGTAAAAACGGGGCTTCGACGACGACAACCGGGAGCCGCCGTGCCGCTTCACGACTACCTGCCGCTGATGCTGTTCGTGATCGTGTCCACCGTGACGCCGGGCGGCGCGACGACGCTCGCGACCGCGTCGGGCGCCCATTTCGGCTACCGGCGATCGCTGCCGCTGATGGCCGGGATCGCGGCCGGCCTGGCGTCGATGGCGGCCGCGGCGGCGGCCGGGCTCGGCAGTGTGCTGCTCGCGCTGCCGACGTTGCAGCTTGCGATGAAAGCAGCCGGTTCGCTGTACCTCGTGTGGCTGGCCGTCCGCATCGGGCGCGGCGGCAAGCCGCGGCTCGACGCCGCCGTGCACCGGCCGCAAGGGTTCGTCAGCGGGGTGTGGATGCTGTGGCACAACCCGAAAGGCTGGGCGATGACGCTCGGCGCGGCCGCGTCGTTTGCCGCGCTCGCGTCCGGCCCGGCCCGGCTTGGCGTGCTGCTCGGGCTGGCATTCGGCGTGGCCGCGATGGCGTCGTTGTCGTTATGGTGTTTCGCCGGGCTGCTGTTCGCACGCGTGTTGCGCACCGAGCGGCAGTGGCGTTGCCTGAATGCGGGACTGGGGCTGCTGCTCGTGATGTCGATCGTGCCGATGTGGCTGCCGTAGCGGGCCGCCGCGCCTGTCGCGCGACGCGCCCCGGGTTCAGCGCGAGCCGGCCCGCGCGGCGCCGGCAGGCTGGCCCCCGGCAGCGCTCGACCTCAACGGCAGCCGCAGCGTCGTGACGAAGCTCGCCGCATGCAGCGCGCACAGCAGGCCAAACGCCCATGCATACGCGACGGCCGGCGTGCCACCGGGCGACATCGATTCGGCCTGCAGTCGCCACGCGAGGAACAGCGTGCAGATCGTCGTGAACGTCGGGCCGCCGAGGCGCTGCACGATATTGAGCGAGGTGGTCGCCATCGGCAGGTTGCGGCGTTCGACCGATGCATACGCGGCCGAGATCGACGGCGCGCCGATCGCGCTCTGGCCCATGCCGCGCAGGAACAGCGCGGGCACGAGCACCAGCGGATCGTAGCCGGTCAGCGCGAGGAACACGAACGGCAGCGTCGCCGCCAGCGCGAGCAACGCGCCGGCGGCGGCCAGCCGGCGCACGCCGAACCGGCCCGTCAGCGCGCCCATCGACGGATAGGTGACGAGCATGCCGAGCCCGAGCGGCGCGAGCAGCCACCCCATCTCGCCCGGCGAGCGGCCGCACGCCTGGATCAGGAACACGGGAATCAGCATCTGGCCCGCGTACATCGCGCCGTTCGACAGGAACTGCGTGCCGGCCGCCGCGCCGAACACGCGCGAGCGAAACAGCGCGAGATCGATCAGCGCGTGCTCGCCCTGGCGGCGCTCGAAGCGCAGGAACGCGGCGAGCAGCAGCGCCGAGCACGCGAGCGCGGCGATGCCGGGTGCCGAGCCGATTCGTTCGGCGCCGTACAGGAACAGCACGAGGCCCGGCGACAGCAACGCGAGGCCGATCCAGTCGAGTGCGCGCGGCTGGACATCGTCGTGGTCGCCCGGCAGGAATCGCACGGCCAGGGCGAGTGCGAGCACGCCGACGGGCAGGTTCACGAGAAACAGCCAGCGCCACGACGCGTGCTGCAGGATCGCGCCGGCCACGACCGGCCCGAGGATCGGCGCAAGCAGCACGGGCACCGCCGCGTAGCCGATCACGCGCGCCATCTGCTGCCCGGCGACGCGCGCGATCATCATCTGCGCCATCGGCGCGAGCAGCCCGCCGCTGACGCCTTGCAGCACGCGGAATGCGATCAGCGACGGCGCGGACCACGCGAGCCCGCACAGCGCCGACGTGAGCGTGAACGCCGAGAAACACCACAGGTACAGCGCTTTCGCGCCGATGCGGTCGACGAGCCAGCCGTTCAGCGGCAGCACCAGCGTCAGCGCGAGCAGGTAGCCGCTCGTCACCCACTGGATCGTCGACAGGCCGGCATGCAGATCGGTCGCGAGGTTCGACAGCGACACGTTGACGATCGTCGCATCGAGCTGCGACAGCAGCGAACCGAGCGTCGCGACCGCGCTGACCTTCCAGATCGACGGATCGAGCCGGCCCGCCGCGAGGCCCGGCGCCGGCTGCGCGCGTTCGTCGCTCACGCGCCGCGCCGGTCGAGCAGCGCGACGATGTCCTGCGTCGTGCCGGTCTCGCCGAGGCGCGGGAACAGGCGCTCGATGCTGTTCACGTGTGCGTCCGCGTTGAGGTCGGTCATCGCATCGACCGCGAGCGTCACGTTGTAGCCGAGTTCGTGGGCCTGCCGCGCGGTCGATTCGACGCCGATGCTCGTCGCGACGCCGGTCAGCACGATCTGCGTGACACCGGCGGCCTTCAGGTGCGCGTCGAGATCCGTGCCGGTGAATGCGCCCCAGGTTTTCTTCGTCACGACATGGTCGCCGGGTTGCCGGTTCAGTTCGGGCACGAGTTCGGTCCAGTCGGCGGGCAGCGCGTCCCGCCGCGCCGGCTGCTGCGTGCGTCCCGGCGCACCGCCGGCGACGTTGACGAGCACGACCGGCAGGCCGCGGCTGCGGAATGCGTCGAGCAGCGTGCGCGCGTGTGCGATCACCGGGGCGACCGGGTGCGCCGTGGGCAGGGCGACGATGCCATTCTGCAGGTCGATGACGACCAGTGCCGTGTTCGTGTCGAGGCGGGTTGCGCTCATGATGGGGCTCCGTGGGAAAGGGCGGGGAACGCCGGACGCGCGGATGCCGCGCGGCGCGCCGGCGGGATTCATTGCTCGCCGAGGCGGCGGATCAGCGGGATCGCGGCGGCGAGCGTGTCGATGTCCGCAGGCTCGAGCTTCTCGATCGCGGCGCCGAGCCACTTGTGTTTCGCGGCGTTGCGCTTGCGTCGGGCGTCGAGGCCGGCCGCGGTCAGCTTGAACAGGATCTGGCGGCCGTCGGTCGGATGCGGTTCGCGCTCGACGAGCGCGTCTTCCTCCAGGCTCGCGAGAATCGCCTTCATCGACTGCGGCTTCATCGCCTCGGCGCGCGCGAGATCGGCGGTCGTCATCGGCCCGTGCCGTTCGAGCCGCGCGAGCGCGCTCGTCTGGGACATGCCGAGCCCATCGGATTCGATCCCGGAGCGCAGACGGCGGATGAGCTGGCCGACCGCGAGGGTCAGGTCGGCGGCGACGGTTTCGGCGGAAGCGCCGGGTTTGCGTGGCGGGTTCATGCGGCGAATCTTAGAATACGACAGGAAAACTTGCAAGTTTAACTGTTGAATTATCCGCGAGACGACTGCGCGCCCCGGCGCGCGATTACGCGTCGCGCGGCGCGATCGGGACGACTTCGTTGTATTTCGGGGTCGCGCTCTCGTGCAGCAGGTCGCCGAGGTATTGCGCGAGTTCGTCCGCGCCGAGGGCGGACGGGACATGCAGGCCGGCGGGGCGCCGCTTGCCTTCGGCGCCGAGATCGAACACGGCCCAGCAGTCGTTCTTGCGTACGACGGCGAGCAGCCGTCCGAAGGCGTTGAAGCGGTATTCGTCCTGCATGGCGTCGCTCCCGTCGGTTGGGCGCGCCGGCTGCCCGCGCGCTTACTGGATCGAGCAGGACAGCCAGCGGTGGATCTTGAGCGCGTCGCTCGAGACGCCGGCCCGCGTCGGCGCGCCGAGCAGCACGACCGTTTCGCGGCGGCCCTTCACGCGCATGCGCATCACGACCCCGTGCCCGGATTCGTTGATGAAGCCGGTTTTCTGCAGCCGGATCGGCAGGCGGCGGTAGCGGACGAGCGGGTCGGAATTCACGTACACGAGTTCGCCGTCGCCGGGGCGCACGGTGGTCGACGTGTCCGTCGAGAAATAGCGGATCAGCGGATCCCGTGCGGCCGCGCCGACGAGCCGAGCGAGATCTTCCGCCGTCGACACGTTGTGCGGCGACAACCCGGTCGGCTCGCGGAAGTGCGTATGGCGCATGCCGAGCCGGCGCGCTTCGCGGTTCATCGCGTTGACGAACGCGGCGCGCCCGCCCGGATAGTCGCGGCTCAGCGCGGCGGCCGCGCGGTTCTCCGACGACATCAGCGCGATATGGAACATGTCGCGGCGCGACAGTGCCGAGCCGACCCGCAGGCGCGAGCCGGTGAACTTGATCGTGTCGCGATCGTGCGCGGTGACGCGCAGCACGCCGTTCAGCGGGCGATCGGCGTCACGCGCGACGACGGCCGTCATCAGCTTCGAGATCGACGCGATCGGCCGCACGGCGCGCGCGTTGCGCGCCAGCAGCGGTGTGCCGGAGTCGACGTCGAGCACGTAGGCCGCGCGTGAATGCAGCGCCCTGACCGCGCGCGGCGTGTAGCCGCAACTGGCGAGCAGCCTGGGTTTTGCGGCCGGGCGCGGCCGCACCGCGGTCGTGCGCTGCGCGCGCCGCTGTTGCGGCGCGGGTGCGGCGTGACGCTTGACGGCTTGATGCTTGACGCGCGGGCGACGGTGCTTGACGGCCTTTTTCGTGCGGTGAGGCTTCTTCTTGACGGCCTTCGAGTGCGCGTGCGCCTGGGCGTGTGCGGTGCGATGCGGCTGCACGTGCTGTGCGGACGCCTTCGCGGCGAACGCGAGCAGCAGGAACGAAAGGGCGAGGATCAGGGAGGTCCGGGTGCGAGGCAGGCGCGCGATGAGGCCGGTCAAGCGAAAGTCTCCTTTTCACGCGCAATGCGGCTGCGCGGAATGCGTGGGCGGTCGGCGGGTGCGGGAAATTATACGGTCGATCGCGTGGCGATGAGAGGGGACGAGTCGCAATGACGCGTGATGTGGGAGGATTCCGATCGTTTTCGTGCCGCCCGTCGGCGCGGCGCGCGGGGTGAAAGCCGTTCAGCGCGGCCAGTTCCGTCGCGACACGACCGCGAAACCGATCGCGATCGAGCCCGTCATGGTGCGCGGCGGCGGGTCTTCGATCGCATCGCCGAAGCGGAAACGCCGGGTGCGGCCGTCGGCGCGTTCGGCACGACGTTTCGGTGCGTGCGCATCGGTTGCGGCAGCGTGTTCGTTTGCGTCCGTACCGTCGCATGACGGCTCGGCCACACAATCAACGGCTTGATCGAAAGACATGACGGTGAATTCCGGGAAGGGCATGTCCGTATTGAACGTCACCGCGTTCAATCAGTAAAATGAATATTTCAATCGATCCGATTCCTTTCAAGAATGGAACTGAAACTGCTGCGCACGTTCCTGACGGTGACCGAGCTGTGCCATTTCAGCCGCGCGGCCGATGCGCTGCACATGAGCCAGCCGGCGCTGAGCAAGCAGATCGGCGCGCTCGAGGCGAGCCTGGGCGGCAAGCTGTTCGAGCGCGGCCGGCACGGCGCGGAGCTGACGCCGTTCGGCGAACGCTTCCTGCCCGATGCGCAGGCGCTCGTGCGAGACGCCGACGAGATCCTTGCGCGCGCGAGGGAAGCGACCAGCGGGCAGCGCGGGCATCTGCGGCTCGGTATCTGCCTGTCGGTGCTGATGCTCGTGCCGAAGCTCATCGCCGAGTTCCGGCGGCGCAATCCGGGCATTGCCGTCACGCTGAGCGACCTGTCGTCGTCGGAGCAGACGCGCCGGCTGCGCGCGGGCAAGCTCGACGTCGGGTTTCTGCGTTTGCCGTCCGACGAAGGATTGTCGTCGTTCAAGGTGGTCGACGAAGCGCTCGCGCTCGCGGTGCCGCCGCATCTCGGCTTCAAACGCGTGCCGGCCGACCTCGACGTGCTCAACGAGATCGGCTTCATCGCGCTGCAGCGTGCGCGCGGCCCCGGGCTGGCCGCCCAGATCGACCGGTGGTGCGTCGAGCGGCGCTTCGTGCCGCACGTGATGCAGCAGGCGGAGGACGTGCAGTCGGTGCTGACGTCGGTCGCGGCCGGCGTCGGCGTCGCGTTCATCCCGTCGAGCGCGCGATATCTGCTGCGCGATGCGACGGTGATACCGCTCGACGGCCGGGACGCGAAGTGGCGCGTGGGGCTCGCATGGTTGTCGGATCGCGACGATCCCGTCACCACGCGTTTCGTGTCGTTCATGCGCACCGCGCTCAAGGGCGCGTGACGCGGCGTATAGTATCCGCGATCGCCTTTCCTGAATGAAGGCCGGCCCGGCGCCGGCCGACGCACCCGAATCGATGACTTCAGAATCCGACGAATCCCCGCTCGATCCCGCGCTCGTTGCGACGCTCGCGACGCTGCACGAGGCCGCGAGCGATCCGGCCGGCAAGACGTGGTCGCTGCCGAAGATCGCGAAGCGCACGCAACTGCCGATGAGTACGCTGCGCCGCGTGCTGACGCAGCTCGACGCCGCGGGCCTGAGCGCCACGACGTTGAACGAGGACGGCACCGGTAGCGCCGCGCTGACCGACGAAGGGCGCGCGGTGTGCGCGCAACTGTTCGGCGCGAACGACGGCCCGTGAATGAAGAACGGGCCGCCGATGCGGCCCGTCGAATGGCGGCCCGCGCGTGCGCGGCGCCATGCCGCGTATTACCAGCGCGCCGTCACGCCGCCCATCACCGAATGACGATAGGTCTGGTCGTTCAGCCCGCGCCGGTAGCCGATGTCGAGATCGAGCCAGCGCGTCGGCGAATAGATCGCGCCCGCGAGCACGAATGCCGGATTCGCGCCGGCGGTGGTTTCCGTGTTGCGCGACGTGCCGATGTCGGCCACGAGTTGCAGCCGGTCGGTCGCCTTGTAGATCGCGGCGGCCGACACGGCCCAGGCCGACGTCAGGTCGCCCTGGCGATTCGGCTGGTACGCGATGCCCGCGTTCGCGAGCAGCGAGACACGCGCGACGTCGGCCTGCGCGAGCAACGTCGCACCGGTGCCGACGCGGCCCGTGCCGAGCCCGCGGCTGTCGTTGCCGGTCGGCATCGTCACTTTCGGCTTCAGCGCGAGCGACAGCGGCCCGCGTTCGAAGAAGCGCCATTTCATGCCGATTTCGACATCGCCGATGCCGGCGCCGTTCTCGTCGGTGCGCGTTTGCAGATGCGTATACGGCGCGTTGACGTACACGTCGGCGTGTTCGCCGAACCCGCGCGTGAGCGTCGCGTTCCACAACTGGTGGCGGCCGCTGTCTTCCTGTTTCGAGGTTTCCTCGCCGTTGAACTCGACCTGCCAGTTCGCGTTGCCCTGCGTGCCCGTGTCGTCGCTGACGAGCGGATGGGCGGCATGGGCTTCGAGGGGCGCAAGAAGGGCGCTCGCGGCGGCGAGCGGAAGGATTATTTTCATCACATTACCCGTGGAGCGTCGTGAGTGTGCCGGCCCGCGGCGTGGCGCGGGCCGGCACGTCGTTATCCGGACGGAACCGGTACCGATCCTGAACGGATCAGAACCACTGCTTGTAGCGGCGCACGTAGATCGTCTTGACGATCTGCGCGAGCAGGATGTAGCCGATCATCGTCGCGGCGAGCCACAGCCAGTAGGTGCCCGGCAGGTGCATGAAGCCGATCGCTTCCGCGAACGGCGAGAACGGCAGCCAGCAGCCGATCGCGATCGCGGTGAAGGTCGACAGCAGCACCGGCAGCGACGCCGTGCTCTGCAGGAACGGGATCTTCTGCGTGCGCAGCAGGTGCACGACGAGCGTTTGCGACACGAGGCTCTCGATGAACCAGCCGGAGTTCATCACGACCTGGCCGCCCGTACCGCCGTTCAGGTGATACAGCGCGCCCGCGCCGAACACGGTCCACATCAGGACGTACGTCGTGATGTCGAATACCGACGACGTCGGCCCGACCCACAGCATGAAGCGGCTGATGTTGCCGGCTTCCCACTTGCGCGGCTTCTTCAGGAACTCGGGATCCATCCGGTCCCACGGCAGCAGCATCTGCGACGTGTCGTAGATCAGGTTCAGCACGAGCAGCTGGGTCGCGAGCATCGGCTCCCACGGCAGGAACGCGCTGGCGACGAGCACCGAGAACACGTTGCCGAAGTTCGAGCTGGCGGTCATGTTCAGGTACTTCAGGATGTTGCCGAACGTCTCGCGGCCCTTGATCACGCCTTCCTCGAGCACCATCAGGCTCTTTTCGAGCAGGATGATGTCGGCGGTTTCCTTCGCGATGTCGGCGCCGCTGTCGACCGAGATGCCGACGTCGGCGTCGCGCAGCGCGGGCGCATCGTTGATGCCGTCGCCAAGGAAGCCGACCGTGTGGCCGTTCGCCTGCAACGCCTTGACGATGCGCGCCTTCTGCAGCGGCGTGAGCTTCGCGAACACGGTCGTGCGTTCGACGACCTGCGCGAGCGTAGCGTCGTCGAGCGCTTCGATTTCCGTGCCGAGCATCGGCTTGCCGGGTTCGAGGCCGACCTGGCGGCATACCTTCATCGTGACGGTCGGGTTGTCGCCCGTCAGCACCTTCACCGCGACACCGTTTTCGCGCAGCGCGGCGAGGGCCGGCGCGGCCGATTCCTTCGGCGGATCGAGGAAGGTCAGGAAGCCGCGCACGACGAGATCGTGTTCGTCGGCGGTGCGATACTGCGCGCGCTCGTCGCCGCGTGCAATCGTACGCGTCGCGAGCACGAGCACGCGGAAGCCGTCTTCGTTGTAGGCGGTCGCCTGTTCGAGCAGCCGCTTGCGCGCGACGAAGTCGAGCGGGCGTACGCCGTCTTCGTCCTGCACGTGGGTCGACACGGCGAGCATTTCCTCGACCGCACCCTTGCAGATCAGCAGGTGCGTGCCGTGCCGGTCCTCGACGACGACCGACAGGCGTCGCCGCACGAAGTCGAACGGCAGCTCGTCGATCTTCTTGTAGCCCTGCGGCTTCACGCGTTCGCCGATCTCGTCGGCACGCGCGACGACCGCGATGTCGATCAGGTTCTTCTGGCCGCTCTGGTGAAAGCTGTTCAGCCAGCCGAGCCGCAGGATTTCCTCGTTCTTGTGACCGGACAGGTCGAGGTGATGTTCGAGGATGATCTTGTCCTGCGTGAGCGTGCCGGTCTTGTCGGTGCACAGCACGTCCATCGCGCCGAAGTTCTGCACCGAATTCAACCGCTTGACCACGACCTTGCGGCGTGCCATCGCCACCGCGCCGCGCGCGAGGTTCGCACTGACGATCATCGGCAGCATCTCGGGCGTCAGGCCGACGGCCACGGCGAGCGCGAACGTGAGCGCACTCAGCCAGTCGCCCTTGGTCAGCCCGTTGATCATGAACACGATCGGCACCATCACGAACATGAACTTGATCAGCAGCCAGCTCACGCTCGCGACGCCGCGGTCGAAGCTCGTCTCGATGCGCTTGTGGCTCACGACGTTGCGCGCGAGCGAGCCGAAGTACGTGTCTTCTCCGGTCGCGACGACGACGGCCGTCGCCGTGCCGCTGACGACGTTGGTGCCCATGAAGCAGACGTTCTCGAGATCGAGCAGCGACGCCGACGCGTCGGGCGCCGAGCCGGTGGTCGGTGTACCCGCGGACTTGCCGGCCACCGCGCCGAGCGTGTCGTACTTCTCGACGGGCAGCGCTTCGCCGGTCAGTACGGCCTGGCTGATGAACAGGTCGCGCGATGCGAGCAGGCGGACGTCGGCGGGGATCATGTCGCCGGCCGACAGGTGCACGATGTCGCCGGTCACGACCTCGCGCATCGGCACCTCGCGCCGGGTCGGCTCGGACGTGTCGGTCATCGCGCGCTGCACGGTGGCCGTCGTGCGGACCATCGCCTTGAGCTTCTCGGCCGCGCGCAACGAACGGAATTCCTGCACGAAGCGCAGCAGCGCGCTGATCGTGACCATCGTCAGCAGGATCGTCATGCCGACATAGTCGCGATCGTCGGGCGCCGCGAAGTAGACGTCGGTGAAGAAGCTGATGGTGGCGAGCACCAGCAGCACGTAGACGAACGGATTGTGGAACGAGAGCAGCAACTGGCGGGTCCAGTGCGGCGGCTTGTCGTGCGCGATCTCGTTCGGGCCGTAGTGCTGCAGGCGGTCGGCGGCCTGGTCGTAGGTGAGGCCGCGCGTGCTGGTGTGCAGCGTCTTCAGCGTGTCCTCGAGCGGGCGGGCCGCTTCCTGTGCCGCGCGCATGATGCGCGGCGCGTTCTGCTGGCCGGCGCCGCTCTTGATGAAGCCGCGCTGTTTCTTCTGCGATGGGTTGTGTCGTGTTGTCATGAGTCGCTCCTTGCGCACGAGGCGGCGGGCGGGGAGCGACCGTGACGTTATCGACGCACGAGCGCTCCCCGCCGCGTCGCGTCAGGCGCGATCGGCTGTGGATCGGAAAAGGCGGGAACGCTCGCCGGCGCGCGTGAAGCGGTCGGCGTGTCGATGCGCGGCGTCGCACCGGCGAGCGGTAATCGACTACTGTCGTCTGAGTTCATCTGCACTCCTGTCGGTTGCGGATAATCGGCACGGGCGATCGGCGGCGCCGCGCGCAACGAGGCGCGCGGCCGGACGGCACGCGAACGGAGAGCGCGCGCGGCTGGCGCCGCGCGCAACGCGAACGCACGCGCGCAATGGCGCGTCGCGTGCATTCGACGATATCGAAAAATTCGGCGGGAGATCGGGCCGGTAGTCAGGCCGGAAGGACGCCGCATCCTGCTTCCCGGGATGCGGCAGAAGACGAGGCTCTGCGCGTTTTCCTCAGGCAGCAGTCAAGTTGGTCGAGCACCAACTACAACTCGCATCGGTGTTCACAGAACACTCCATGTATTGAGACGGGAGCGATGGTAATGGCTCGTCGTGCGAAGCGTCAACCCTTTTGTCAGGCGTTATTTCGAGATGCTTGACCGGGCCGGCGTGGGTGCGCGGAATCGCCGGACGGACGGCAACGAAACGGCCGCGCGCACGCCATGCGGGCATGCGCGCGGCCGCGTCGGTCAGCGCGCCGGTTACTGGTTCGCCGACGCGATGGCCGCCCCAGCATCGAGGATGCCCGAGCCTGCCGGCATCGCGGTGCACGACGTCCCGGCTGCCAGCTTCGCCGCGCGCGTGCCGCCTTGCAGCTTTTGCTGGATCTGCGCGGGCGTCAAGTTGCCGTTCACCGACAGCATCAGCGCGGCGACCCCCGACACTTGCGGCGTCGCGAGGCTGGTGCCGTTCGCGGGGCCGTAGGTGTCCGTGCCCGGCGTCGTCGTGCCGGTGTTCGACGTCGACAGGATGTTGACACCCGGTGCGCTCAGCGAGACATCGGCGCCGAAGTTGCTGAACGATGCGCGGCGGCCCGTCGCGTCGGTCGCGCCGACGGTGATCACGCCGCGGCAGTTCGCGGGCTGGTCGAGGCCGGTCGACAGGCCGTCGTTGCCGGCCGCGACGACCACGGTCACCCCTTTCGCGGTGACGTCGTCGATCGCCTGCTGGAACGTTATGCTGCATGCGCCGACGCCGCCGAGGCTCAGGTTGATGACTTTCGCGGGCCGCGGGTTCGTCGGCACGCCGTTCACCGCAATGCCGGCTGCCCAGCGCATGCCGTCCGCGATGTCGCTCGTCACGCCGCCGCACTTGCCGAGGACGCGCACCGGCAGGATCTGGCCGAGCCACGACACGCCCGCGATACCCGTGCCGTTGTTGGCGGTCGCGCCGATCACGCCCATCACGCGCGTGCCGTGCCAGCTGCTGTCGCTCGGCTGGCTCGCGCAGTGATAGTACGGGCCGTTCGCGTTGTCGAGTTCCTGCTGCGTGACCCAGTCGCCCGGATCGGTTGCGTCGGGGCCGCGCGTCATGCCGTTGTTGCTGGTGTTGACGTTGCTGATGAAGCTGTAGCCGGACAGCAGGTTGCCCACGAGGTCGGCGTGCGGCCGGTAGCCCGTGTCGAGCACGGCCGTGACGACGGTCGGCGAACCCTTGCTCACGTTCCAGGCGGGCGGCAGGTCGATCCCGGCCGTCGGGTCGGACAGGTACCACTGCTGGTTGTAGAGCGGATCGCTCGGCGTGTCGCGAATCTGCATCGGGTGATCCGGTTCCGCGTAGTCGACATCGCTGTCGGCCGCGAATGCCTGCGCGAGTGCGGCTGCGTCGGTGGCCGCCATGCGCTGACCGAGCGACAGCACGGCCGCGCCGTTCGAGATCGTCCGTTCGACCTGCACGTTCACCGGCGCTTGCGCGACCGTGCTCGCATAGGCGCGCGCGCTGCCGGCCGCCGGCGCCGTCCAGCGCGTCATCGCGCGCTGGATGACCGCGTCGAGCCGCGTCCCGTTGTCGATGGCCGACATCGCACGCGTGGCCGTCAGCGTCTTCAGCTTGACGATCAGGTGATCGACCGACGGCTCGGCCGGTGCCGTCTGCGCAGCCATCTGCACGGCGGCCTGCTGCGTGGCGCATGCATTGCCGCCTGACGAGGCGGGCGGGGTCGCGGGGGGCGTGGGGGCCGGCGTCGGCGTCGGTGTCGGCGCCGGTGCAGCGTTGGAGGAGGAGGGGTTGCTGCCGTCGCCGCCGCCTCCGCCGCCGCAACCGGCGAGAGGCAGGAGGGCGGCGGCGGACAGCATGCCGGCGAGCATGCGCGCGTGTGCGGAGCGCGCCAGCGCAGAATTGAAACGTTTGGCTCTCATGTTGAAACTCGATCCTCGTAGATAACCGTCGTGCCGGCGGTGGCGCTGGTCCGGCTGATCCGGACCTAGTCTTTTTTGTCTGACGGTTGCAGCAGGGTTGCTGCGACGCGCCATGCACTGGGTAACGGCGTGCGCGGCGGCTTCTTGAGTGCGTTTCGCGAGAAAAACAGGGGGTGCCGCAAACGATTTCGTCGGTGCGGCGCAGCATGAACGCGCGTTTGGAACGGGTGGCACAAAGGGCGGGGGCGAGCCCGTGCGAGGCCGGTCGGGGTGACCGTGCGGCGCGGAAGCGATTGGCGCGGCACGGAAAACCTCTTTCACGGTCCGGCCGGTGTTGAAAGTCGCTTACGCTTGCCCTGATGTGACGCGAATATTGTCGGGCGTACGATCGCGGTTCGATCAACGTTTCGTCAGGAGATACGCATGGATCGCCGTTTCCGTTGGCTGGCTGTCGCGCTGTCCTGCGCGCTGGCGGGCGCCGCGCACGCACAGGCCCTTACCGGTACGCTGAAGAAGATCAAGGAGACGGGCGTCGTGTCGCTCGGCATTCGCGAGTCGTCGGTGCCGTTCTCGTATTCGGACAACCAGCAGAAGAACATCGGCTACTCGCGGGACATCGCGTCGCGCATCATCGATCAACTGAAGACGGATCTGAATGCGCCGAACCTCACGGTGAAGGAAATCCCGATCACGTCGCAGAACCGGATTCCGCTGCTGCAGAACGGGACGATCGATTTCGAGTGCGGGTCGACGACGAACACGCTCGAACGGCAGAAGCAGGCCGCGTTCTCGAACAGCATTTTTCTGTACGGCATTCGCTTCAGCACGCGCAAGGACTCGGGCGTGAAGGATTTCGCGGACCTGGCCGGCAAGACGGTCGCGACGACGGCCGGCACGTCGGACGAGCGCCTGCTGCGCAAGCTCAACGAAGAGAAGGCGATGAACATGACGATCATCAGCGCCAAGGATCACGCCGAAGCGTTCATGAACGTCACGACCGGGCGCGCGGTGGCGTTCGTGATGGACGAGCCGCTGCTGTACGGCGAGATCGCGAAGGACCGCAACCCGGGCGCGTACACGGTGTCGGGCACGCCGCTCGTCCACGAAAACTACGCGTGCATGATGCGCAGGGACGATCCGGCGTTCAAGCGGGTCGTCGACGGCGTGATCGCGAAGATGCAGACGTCGGGCGCGGCCGAGAAGCTCTACGACCAGTGGTTCATGCAGCCGATTCCGCCGAAGGGCGTGAGCCTCAACTATCCGCTGTCGCCGGAGATGAAGCAGCTGTTCAAGAATCCGACGGACCAGGCGCAGTACTGATCGCCGAGACGGCGTATCGCGTCGCACATGAAAAAACCGCCGGCACATGCCGGCGGTTTTGTTTTGCAGCCCGGTCGCTCGTGCGCCGGCGTCGCGCGTCAGGCCTTGATTTCGGGCCCGCGCGCAGCCGGCCGGGCCGGTGCCGACGGCGCCGCCGAAGGCACCGAAGGCCGCGCCGGCACGATGACGAGCACCGGTTGAGGCACGGCCCACGCCGGCATCACGAACCCGACCGGTTGCGGCATCGGCATGGCGAACGCGTTGGCGAGCGCGATGTGCTGGAGTGCCAGCATCTGCTGCTGCATCGCGACCATCTGCGCCTGGGCTGCCTGCATCCGGTACTGCGCGGCCTGCATCTGCCGCAACGCTGCCGCAGGCGGCATGCCGCCCGACGACGACGTCTGCATCTCGAAGCTCGCGCCGCCTTGCGGGCCGTGCCAGCTCCACGTGCTGACCTTCATCGGGCCGACGGCCGTCTGGACGACGCGCGTTTCGGCTTTCACGGGCACGGCCTGCCCGTCGACGTCGACGAACATCGGTTGGGCGGCGGCTGCCGCGCCGGCCTGGCCGGCCAAGGCGAGCACGGGCACCAGTGCCAGCGCGCCCGCCGCCATATACGAACGGAATCGCATCTTCGTATCTCCATCAAACGAGACTGATCGAATCAACAATGACGTGCGGCTCACGGAGTGAGCCATCCGGGACAATGCCGCCGTCGGCTTAAATCAACATTAAAACCGCGGCCGGCCGCCCCGGTCAGCGCCTTTCCGGAAGGGCCGCGCGGCATTCAACCTCGCCCGCGCCAGGGGGAATCCGGTCGCCTGGCGCCACAACAGGCACAATACGGGATTCGCCACGATCGCACGCCTGTTCGACATTCGAACATCGACGGTGCGGCACCGCTGCCCGATCTCCTTCCCAGTCGTCATGAACGCCACGCTCACTCCCGCGCGCGAGTCGAATTCGCCGCGCTTCCTGCTGTTCCTGATCTGTCTGTTCGCATCCGCCGGCCAGCTCGCGATCGACATCTACGTGCCCGCGCTGCCCGACATGGCGCGCTCGTTCGCGACCACGCCGCAGGCGATCCAGTCGAGCGTGTCCGGCTACATGGCGGCCTATGCGCTCGGCCAGCTGATCTTCGGCCCGATCGCGGACGCGTACGGGCGCAAGCGCGTGCTCGCGTTCGGGCTCGTGATCTACACGATCGGCTGCCTGCTGTCGCTCGGCGCGCCGAACCTCGAGACGTTCATCCTGGCGCGCTGCCTGCAGGGCTTCGGGATCGCGACCACCAACCTGCTGGCGAAGGCGATCATCACCGATTCGTTCTCGGGCCAGGCGCTGATGCACGCGTTCACGTACATGTCGATCGCGTGGGGGCTCGCACCGATCATCGCCCCGGTGATCGGCGCGCACCTGCAGGAATGGTTCGGCTGGCGGGCGTGCCTCGTGTTCCTGCTCGTCTACTCGCTGGTGATGTGGGCGCTGCTGTGGCACTACCGCGAAACCTTGCCGAAGCCGGTGCATCTCGAGCCGCGCACGCTGATGACGAACGCGGGCAAGGTGCTGGCGAGCCCGGTGTTCCAGAGCTGCTTCCTCGCCCAGGGGCTGTGCTACAGCATCCTGCTCGTGTTCAACATCGTCGGGCCGTTCATGGTGCAGACCACGCTGCACAAGCCGCCGACCTTCTTCGGTTATCTCGCGCTCGGGATCGGCTTGATGTATTTCCTCGGCGGGCTGTCGAACCGGATTCACGGGCGCGGGCTGCCGAGCGCCGAGCAACGGCTGCGCATCGGCGCGCGCGTGATGGCCGGCGCATCGGTCACGATGCTGGTGCTCGCGCTGACCGTCGGCCTGCGCGTGTGGACGCTCGCCACGCCGGTGCTCGTGATGGGTTTCTGCGCGGGCGCGATGTATCCGACGCTGATGGCCAAGGGCAATTCGCTGTTTCCGCATATCGCCGGGCTGACGAGCGCGATCCTCGGCTGCGCGCTGCTGCTCGTGTCGTCCGCGATGATGGGGCTGGCCGGCTTCGTGTCGATCCATGTGCTGACGCCGCTTGCGGTGTTCTTCGTCGCGCTGTCGTTCATCGTCGTGTGGATGGTGACGAAGCTGCTGCGCTACCTGTCGCAGCAACAGGCCGCGCCGGTCGTTTGCGGGCGCGGGGAGGCCGCGTAAGCGCGGCCGGCCGACCCATGAGCCGAATCCTGCTGAACCGCGTCGCCCGATCCGACGCCGCCGACCTGATCGCCGCCAATCGCGCAAGCCGCAATCATCATCTGCCGTGGGTCGACTCGTTCGTCGATCAGGCGGGTTTCGACCCATGGTTCGCCCGCTGCCTGACGGGGCCGAACGTCGGCCTCGTCGCCCGCGAGCAGGCGTCCGGCGCGGTGGTCGGTGTCGTGAACCTCAACGAGATCGTCGGCGGCGTGTTCCAGAGCGCGTATCTCGCGTACTACGGGATGGCGGATTTCAGCCGCAAGGGGCTGATGACGGATGCGCTGCGCGCGGCGATCGCCGTCGCATTCGGCGAGCTGGGACTGCATCGGCTCGAAGCGAACATCCAGCCCGGCAACCACGCGTCGATCGCGCTGGTGCGGCGGCTCGGCTTCGCGAAAGAGGGCTTTTCGCCGCGCTATCTGCGCATCGGCGGCGAATGGCGCGACCACGAGCGCTGGGCGCTGCTGGCGGATGACGCGCGCGAAGCCGGCACCTGACGGCTGATTCCCGTCGCGCCCGTTACAGCGGATGCGCGGCGCCGGCCTGCTGCAACAGCGAAACGGCAACCGGATCCGGCTGTCCGTTCGAGTCGATCGCGCCGGCCTTGGCCAGTGCGACGAGGTCGCTGTCGACGCCCGGTTGCCCGACCACGAACGATGTGGTCAGGAACGCCGGCGCAGCGAGCGTGACCGCATAGCGCTGCTGCAGGTTCGACACGACGGCCGATTGCGCGGCCTGGACCGCGTTCGGGTCGTTCATCACCTGCTGATCGTGCAGGCTGCCCTGGAAATGACCGATCAGCCCGGCCGTGTTCGTGCCGAGCTGGGCCGCGAGATAGACCAGCATCAACTCGGTCTCGGGCGTCGTATTGAAGGTGCCGCCTGCATACGCGAGCGAATGAAGGCTCGTGCCGCCCGACGCCACGGTGATCACGCACGGCAGCGTCGCGTTGAGCGTCACGCGGTAGTTGCCGCCGCCGTCCGTCAGCGTCGTCGCCGAGCCGGCCGCGCAGCTGACCGTCACCTGCGCGCTCGCGAGCGCGCCGCCCGTCGCGGCCGTACCCGACAGCGCGACGGTTTGCGTATTGTTGTTGAAGCAGACATCGACGCCGAAGCAGGCATCGCCGTTGCACGCCTGGAGGGCGGCGAGCGTTGCGACGCACAAGACGCCCAGCGCGGGGCGGGTGAAGCGTTCGTGGCGAATGTTCATGGTCGCGGACGATCGGAAGAATGGGGCAACCGATGCGCGTCGGGAAGGCGGCGCTGTTCTCATTCTAGGCCCCGGATCGGCGCGCTGCTGGCTCGTTTGACCCGGTCGCGACGACAGCGACGCACATGCCTCTGCACCGGGGTTGGCCGGTTCACGTACTCAGGGCTTGCGCGCGGCCGTTTTCGCGAACGCGCCGCGCACCTCGAAGCTGATCGCATCCGCGACGTTGCCGCGTGCGTCGACGAGCTCGAGCCGGTGCCGCCCCGGCCACGGCAGCCATGCGATACGGTCGGCATGCCCGATCACCTTGTCGTCGAGCCGCCACGCGAACTTCGTCGCGCGCCCGGCCGAGCGCTCGAACCAGATGCGCTGATTCCTCGGCGGAATGTCCGGGTCGATCGCGAAGATCGTGCCGTCGGTCGGCGCGCCGATCGTCAGCGGCGCGCGCGCGCCGTCCTTGCCCGGCGCGACGGGCGCCGCGAGCCGGATCGTGTCGACCGCCGTCCCGGCGAGGAACCACTCGTTGCGTGCAGGCTCGATGTCGCGCTCGAACGCGATGCGGCGCGTCTCGACGCCGGCCGGCGCGCGCGGCGCGCGGCTCGGCAGGTCGCGGTGCAGATAACCGACGACGGCCGACCACACGGGCGACGCGCCCGTGACACCCGACACGTCCCACATCGGCGAGCCGTCCGCATTGCCGACCCACACGCCGACCGTATAGCGCGACGTGTAGCCGACGGTCCAGTTGTCGCGCATGTCCTTGCTCGTGCCGGTCTTGACGGCGGAGAAGAAGCGCGTCGCGAGCGGGTTGTCGAAGCCGAACGTGCGCACGCGCGCGTTGTTGTCGGACAGGATGTCGGTGACGATGAAGCTGGCCGCCTCGCTGAACACGCGCGTGCCGTCATTCGTCCCGGCGGGCGTCGATGCGCCGGATGCCGGTGCCGCGGCCGGCAGGTCGACGACCTTGCGCGCGACGCCGCCGTTCGCAAGCGCGCGATAGGCGTTGGTCAGCGAGAGCAGCGTGACGTCGGCGCTGCCGAGTGCGAGGCTGAAGCCGTAGTAGTCGCCTTCCTGCGCGAGCGGCAGGCCGAGCGCGGTCAGCGTGCGCGCGAAGCGGTGCGGCGTGACGAGCACGAGCGTGCGCACGGCCGGCACGTTCAGCGAGCCGCCGAGTGCGCTGCGCACGCTCACCCAGCCCTTGAAATCCTTGTCGTAGTTCTGCGGAATGTACAGGCCGCCGCCGGCGGCGAGGTTGATCGGCGCATCGTCGAGCAGCGACGCGGCCGTCAGCCGTTTCTCGTCGAGCGCCTGCGCATAGAGGAACGGCTTGAGCGTCGAGCCGGCCTGGCGCGGCGCGAGCACGGCATCGACGTCGCGCGCGCTCGACAGTGCGCCCGACGACCCGACCCATGCACGAATCTCGCCGGTCGCGTTGTCGATCACGACGACCGCGCCGTCCTGCACGTTGCGCCGGTGCGCGGGCGCATTGAGTTCGGTCAGCGCGCGCATCAGCGTGTCGCGCGCGAAGCGCTGCAGCGGCGCATCGAGCGTCGTGCGGACCTGCGCGCCGGCCGCCGGTTTGACCTCGGCCGCGATGCGCCGTGCGAAGTGCGGGGCGAGGGCGGCGCCGTCATCGCGCACGGCGCTGGCGGGGCGCGCAACGACGAGCTGCACGTAACCGTCGAGCGATGCGCACGCCGGTTCGGCGTGCATGTCGCGCAGGATCCGGCACGCACGTTCGGCGATCTTCGCCGGCGCCGCGTTCGGCGCACGCACGAGCGCAGCCGCGATCGCCGCCTCGCGCGCGTCGAGGCCCGACGGCGCCTTGCCGAACAGCACCTGCGACAGCGCGCCGAGCCCGACCGTCTCGCCGCGGAACGGCACCAGGTTCAGGTAGGCCTCGAGAATCTGGTCCTTGCGCCAGCCGCGTTCGAGCAGCAGCGCGTTCATCGCCTGCGTGGCCTTTTGCGGCAGCGAACGCTGGCCCGAGCGGCGCGGCGAATCGCTGAGCAGCCCGGCGAGCTGCATCGTGACGGTCGACGCGCCGCGCGTGCGCTCGTTCCACAGGTTGCCCCACGCGGCGCCGGCGATCCCGCGCCAGTCGACGCCGCTGTGTTCGTAGAAGCGCTTGTCCTCGGACACGACGATCGCCTCGCGGAACGCGGGCGAGACATCCGCGAGCGATACCCAGTCGCCGCGCCGTTCGGCGAGGTCGACGCGCGTGCGCTGCAACGGCGTGCCGTCGCGCGCGAGCAGCACCCAGTCGGAACTGCGCCAGTTGCGGCGCACGTCGTCGTAGCCGGGCAGCGCATGTGCAACCAGCGGCGCGGCCAGCACGACGGCGACGAATACGCGGCCGGCGAAACGCGCCGGCCGCGGCCATGCCAGATCGATCATCACGGTCTCGTTACTTGCCCGCGTCGGGCGCCTTCACGGTCATCGGCGGGTTCGGCCACAGGCCGTGGACGGACGGCGCGTACAGCGCCTCGACGCGCGTCGGCGGCAGCCCGAACGTGCCGACGTTGTTCAGCCGCACCGTGTACTCGACCGAGAATTTGCCCTTCGGCAGATAGTCGTAGTACGCGCGGTAGCCGTCGAAATCGCGCTCGATGAATGCCGGCCATGCGCCGTCCGGCGTCTTCTCGCCCTGCGTTGCCGCTTCGGAGTCGCGGCCGAGGCCCGAGCCGAGGATCGTCGCGCCGGCCGGGATCGGATCGTTGACGGCGACCCACGTCATGTCGCTCTGCGCATCGATGTCGAGATGCACGCGCACGACGTCGCCGCGCAGAGCGACATCGATGC
>NZ_JAAGPK010000101.1:0-238 GCF_017104685.1 Burkholderia sp. Tr-20355
GAAAAAAAAAAAAAAAACAAAAACTACTGTGTAATCACAATCAAGTCTATAACAAATACACAAGTCAATAATGTGATAGAATGAATCAGCGACCAGATATTGATAATTGAAGTACAGTCCACGATCTGCAAGACTTGATAGTACAAATTTGTAGATACAACATCTACTAAGTGTACTGACATAGCACATAACTCATGTCTATAACTAAGCCATCACTAAGCTATCATAACGATGTAGA